>DUFX01000046.1 GCA_013331695.1 Candidatus Woesearchaeota archaeon | reverse complement strand
GAAAGTCCGGGTAGCCCCATTTTTCCTATCCCCTGACCTAGACCTCAGCTATCATTCAAACATCAATTTCAACTATTGATCAAATAAACTATATTATTCAACCGTAAAAAATGTGAAGACCTATGGGTTTGCCGAAAGAACTTTCATCCATTAAACGCTTTGGTGTGCGCTATGGAAGAACAACGCGTCATAGATATGCTATTCAAGATCGTTTGCAAAAACAAATTTACAAATGCCCGTACTGCGCTAAGCAAAAGGTCAAGCGCGTGAGCGTCGGCCTTTGGTGCTGCCGTAAATGCGGTGCTTTCTTTACCGGAAAAGCGTATACCCTTGCGAAAAAACGTATTACTGCTGAAGAACTTGTTTCTCAATTCTTGCCGGGAGAACAAACAGTTCAGGCATCTCAATCCAAACAAGCTGAAGTATCAGCTGCATCAGCTGAAAATGCGAGTCAACCCGATTCAGCAAGCGCTTCTCCAGCAGATACTGCTCCTTCAAAACCTAAAAAAGAAAAAAAGCCAAGGAAATCAAAAAAGGAGCAGACTACTGACGAAGCAGAAGCTTAAGGAGAAGCTTCTTATTTGCGGAGGACCCCATGGAATACAAATGTTTTTCCTGCGACCATAAAGTTGGCGACGAATACCTCAAAAAAAGAATCCGTTGCCCATACTGTGGCAGTAAGATTCTTTTCAAGCCTCGCGAACAGACGACGAAAGTTTTGGCTCGCTAAATTTGGCCCGCTAAATCTGCTTCACGACCATGGCGATTACTGCAACCATCACATATGATGATCTGCGTCTTTATGACGTGATTCAGCAAGAAGTTTTCAAAACTCAGCGCACCGGATTTGATGTGAAAAAAGAAGGCAACCAGGTTGTTATGACGGTTCATGCGTCTGATGCTTCAGCGTTTCGTGCTGCAATCAACTCGATTACGCAAACCCTAACGGTTTATCAAAAATTGCGAGGCAACCATGACTGATATTTCAGACGAATCGCGAGAAAAAGTTCAACAGCTTCAACTCATTGAACAAAATCTGCGATCTTCCCTTTTGCAGCGTCAGAACCTTCAAACACAGCTTGTTGAAGTTGAGTCTGCTTTAGGAGAAATTGAAAAAACAGATACTGCTTACAAAATTATTGGTAATATTATGGTTGCGCTTCCCAAAGATCAACTTAAAAAAGAACTTGGCGAAAAACAGGAGTTTTTGAGCCTGCGTATGCAGACGCTTGAAAAACAGGAAGAAAAACTGCGTTCGCGCGCAAATCAGCTTCAATCCGAAGTTTTGAAGGACATGGAAAAACAAACTCCAACGAAAAAAGAGAAAATTAAAACAAAATAATCCGACTTTAAAAACTAATCTTATTAACACTACCTTTATTAACAAAAACTCACGAGGCTTGAACATGGCGGTTACAATGGAACAATTCGAAGAAATCTTGATGGCGCTTACTGAACTCCAAGAAGACAACACGATTCCTAAAAACGTTAAAACGCGCCTGACTGAGGTTACCACCATTCTCTCTTCTAAAAGTGATGGGGCTTCTATTAAAATCAACAAAGCGCTTGATCATCTTGGCGAAATATCCGACGATGTCAATCTGCAGGCCTATACACGGACACAGATCTGGAATATTGTTTCGATGCTGGAAACAATCTAAAACTTTATAACATACTCCCGGATATGTTCCTCCCATGGTTTCCTTGATCGAAAAACTCTTTATTTTGACTGAAGAAAACTTCTTTTCTCAAGTCTACTTTCGCATCGTTGTTCCGCTTATCATTGTCCTTCTCGGCGTTATCTTCGGCCGGCTCCTTGGGAAGCTTGTAAAGAAAATTCTTCATGAGATCGAACTCAATGCAATGCTCCGCAGAGCAGACATTACGCTCGATTTTGAACGGTTTTTTGCTCACAGTGTGATTTACCTTGTTTATTTCATCGCTCTTATCATGGCTTTAAATCAATTAGGCCTGTTTACCCAATTTGTAGATATCCTCCTCGTTGCAATACTGATTGTTATTCTTATTTCCTTATTTCTTGCACTGTTTGATTCTCTTCCTAACCTTTTTGGCAGATTGTCGCTTGCTCGCCGCAAGCTGTTCAAAGAAGGAGACACGATTGCAGTAAGCGGAATGATGGGCGAAATGACAGGAAGGCTTATTGCACGGGTAAAAAAAATCGGACTTTTTGAAACACGCTTAGAAACGCGAGCAGGAGATATACTCTTTATTCCCCACCGTGTTCTTGTCAAGGTTCAGGTGAAGAAACTCAAATCATAACACCCTTATTCCACTCTCCTTTTATCCTGCAATACTGCTTTTTTTACAATCAGTTGCGCCGTATGTTCACTTTCTTCTTGAATTTTGGTTTCCACCAGTTCGATGCGTTTTTTAAACAACTCATCAGGCCCATCAAGAACCAGCGATTCAAATTCACCGCCTTCGCCTGCAGGGTTCAATCCTTTCTTTTTGTGGAGTTCAACAAGACGATTGATGTCTTGTTCAGTTAATATTCTCCCAAGCCAGCTTTTATCAAGGCCGTCAGCTGCAATGCTGGATAACACAACCGAAAACCCTGCATTGAGGATTTCGCGGAGCTCCTCTTCTTGATCTTTGTGCCAGAGTGGCGAGAAAATCTGAAGCCCAAGGTCGTCGCAGATCTTTTCAATCCGATCGCGTTGATAATTGGAAAATAAAGCTCCGGTGATAATGCCGTCCAGCTGATACCGATCCTTTGCTTTTTGTATGGCCTGCCGTAAATCGTTCAATTCCTGTTCTTTTTCTCCTTCAGTTTCTTGTTCTACAAGCGGGATCTGCATGGCTTCTGCAAGCAAGTTGACGAGGTGAATGTTAGGTGTATGAAACATGTACGATGCTTGATTTTTGCTTTTCAAGGTGATGAGGCAAGCAACGTCATAATGCTGGCGCTTCATAGTGTAGATTGCATAGGTGCTGTCTTTTCCTCCTGTAAACAACGCACCTAATCTCAAATTGGTGCTGTTGGTTCTGAACTGATTGAGATACGCTGATTTTGTTGGCTGTTTCTGTTGCTGTGCAAGTTTTGCTATCGCTTTGTCAAATTTGCTTCCGTACTGTGCTGCTCTTTTTTTTCGTTCAGCAAATACCACTGGGAGTCCGCTCTCTTTCATGATCTCTCTGAGCACCCATTTTTTGGTGCTGTCTTTGATCTTATACTGTTCAGGAATCTTAAGCGCATATGCGACTAATTTTTTGTCAAGAAAAGGAAGCCTCAGTTCGAGCTGGTGCGCCATGGTGATCACATCATCTCGATAGAGGTCGCGTTCGTACATTTTTAAGAGACCTGAGAGGCATTCTTTGTTGAGACTATGGCTTCCTTGCAGGTCTTTATGCAACTGCAGGGCTTTTTCATGGCGTTCATAGCCTCCAAAGATCTCTTCACTTCCGAGGCCGGAAAAAATCACCTTGAGTCCGTCTTCTTTTGCCATTTCGCATGCAACATAAAAGGGAAGTGCAACTCCTACTTTGATGACATTGGTGCTTTCGATCAGGGGGACGATTTTTTTGATATACCATTCTACTTCACTCAGCTTGATTTTTTTCACTTTCAGTCGGAAGCCAAGCGCTTGTGCAGTGTTTTGTGCAGCGATGAGATCTTCTGCAGGAGTCATGTTTGATCCTTCTTCATCGAGCACAGCGGTGTAGCAGATCGGGTTGAGCCCCATTTTTTTTGCAAAGAACGCAAGTGTTGTTGAATCAATGCCTCCTGAAAAGAGAATGCCGAAGGGTTTGTCAGGAATGCGTTTTTTGATGGCTTCTTCAAGCAGTGTTTTAGTTTTTTGTTTGATGACTTCAACGGATTCGATGTGCTCAGGGAGGATTTCAAAAAATGATCGCTGTTGTGTTGTTATAGCTCTGGTTTTCATGTCAAACATGACCAGGTGTCGAGGATTGAGTTCACGGATTTCTTCTTCCTTAAGTCCCAGAGCGATGAGTGCTTTTTTTTCTGAGGCAAATGCGATGCCGTCTTTATCAAGATGAGTGAATAACGGTTTCTCTCCCAGGATGTCGCGTGCAAGAATGACCTGATCGTTGTTCCAGTATGCAAACGCATAAATCCCATCGATGCGTTCTAAGGTTTTTTCAACACCCCGCTTGTCTAAGAGTCCTAAAAGAATCTCCGTGTCATTCTCTCCCTTCAGCTGGTGTTCTTGTTTAAGTTCCTTCCAATTATAGATCTCTCCATTAAACGCAAGCATCTCCTTTTTATTGTCCTTGTTGTTGTGTTGAATGGGCTGCACCACCTGATTCACCACAGCATGAAGATTGTGGAGAAGGATGGTTTTGGTTGTGTTGGCTGCAGAAATTTCCTGAATTGCTTTCTTAAATTTGTCATAGTCTTTGGTCAAACAGCTCGCTTTCTCTGTGCAGAATCCATATCCGTCTCTCCCGCGATGGCCCTGTGCTTCATATGCCTTGATGATCTGCTCTGTAGAAAAGGCCTGCGCTTGCTCTTTGTGTTGCGCTTGCTGTTTGAAAATGCCGAGGATGCCGCACATACTCAGGGGGGAAGAAGGAGAGTTTAAAAACCTTCGGTTGGAAGAGGTTCTATTCCTGCAACAATTCTTTAAGCAGCTTTCCTATCGTTTGGGAAAAGGGGGACGTGTTCCAAGCCCTGAATAAGTTCGAGCCCCCTCACAATAAAGGTCTCGCCATTTCTTCGGTAGGGGTCTGCTGGCAATGCAGCAAACTCACGTTCTTGTCGTTTCTCATATAAATGATGTGCATGGGGTCCTAACTCATCCCATACTAAAGAAGCGATATCAGTTACTGCAATCTCAAGATAATCAGGATGTTGAATAGGTTTAATCCTGAGTTTAAGAACATTGCACATCTTGTTGGGGTTTTGATAATAATCAAGAATTCTTTCACCATTTTTCGGTGCTCCTTTCATAAATTCATATCCCCATCTTTCCAAATTGTCGCACAGATAACGAAATACTTCATATGCACTTGCTTTTGTTGGAGCAACAAAACGTATTCCAAACCAGTCAGTCAATTCAGTTTCGCGATCAAGTTTTTCAACAAATTCGTTGAGTGTGGGAACTTTTACTGATTCTCTCCAATGCCTAGAAAGTCTTTTAAGTTCTTGGAACTCGTATTCATACATCACTGCTCTTCGAGCCATCTTTCTGATGCCCCGTTCGCCACGTTTCGATCTCGCTAAAATTGCCCAGAGTCTATCTTGTTCAGGGGAATATTTTAGAGGAAACCACCCTTCCAGGTGCACATGTTCGTTTGCAAGTGTTTTTCTTAACGCGTCACGTTTTCCATTGCGGTAATCTCTTACTAAACGAGCGAGTCCTTGTTGTTGTTCTCCGATTTTATTGAGACGATCATGTCTTTCGTGAGAAGATTCACCTTGTTGTGCATGGGAAAAAAGTTCAGTGTATGTTCTCCGTTCAAAACCCTGGATAGTTGATTCAGGGAGGCGTTGTCCTGTAATCACGTCCCAATATTCTGCATTTGTTGGGGCGACAATCAATACCAGCGGTCGATCAGTTTCTCTATTTCGTGCAGGCAAGAAACGCTTCATCTTATGAGCAATCATCCTGAGGTGAAGTGTCCCTGCGTTAACACGTGAACGTACTTCTTCTCGTAATATCTCAACATCTTTAGTGCTATACGCTGGGGTAGGTATATCGGGAGCTACAAGACTGAGTATCCCCATATATCTTCTTAGAATATTACTTAGCGTTGCTTTCTCAAGATCAAAATCCAGACTCATGCTCTCAGCTCGTTATAGATAGATAAATATGTTAAGAAAGAGAATATCCTCATTCTATTTAAGCTTTACTCTTTGCTTCCCTCACCCAGAGTTTCTAACGCTCCTTCCCCCATCACTTCCACTTCTTTCCGTTCACCCAATAGTTCCTGCTTCTGGATCCTTCTGATCTTCGGCACATAATTCAGAATCTGCCACGTTCCATTGATCGATTTGTAGCGCCCTGAACCGAGAAAATCCAGTTTTTTTGTCTTTGGATTGCGATACGAGACAATCAGATATCCTTCTTCGGTCACCTTCTCTTTTTTGGTATCCAATTCTTTCACAATATTCTTCCCAGCCCACCATTCTTTGAGTTCATCATTCGTAATCTCAATCACATTTTTTGTCGCAAGCAGGCCGATCAGTGCAGATCCTTCAATAGTCAATCGCAGTCCTGAATCAGTCTGCTCTCCAAAATAAGTTCCCACCCGTTCAACTCGCAAATTTTGATTCTGCAGATCATCGCTTTCCACGAGTTTTCCCAGGCCTCTGCTCATGAGAAAGAGTTTATTCTTCTTATTGGTAAGATATACATAATTCAGTTTAGCATCTTTCTGCTTCAGACCCCAATGTTGAACAAGATAGTTCGTAATCTCACGCACGTCGTGGGTATTCAGAATAGTTTGAGGGATCATACGTAATTCACCATGTCATTAAACTCCCCATACCGGATTCTGTCTTCTTCGAATCTCTGCAATTTCTTTGATGACTTCTTTTTCATCTTCTGAGAGATGCTTCTTGAGTGCTTTCAGTTTCTGGAACTGGTCTTCTGAAAGTGCAGTGTATAATACATCCCCTTCATTCGCCTGGCGTCCGATGGTCAGTCCATCAACAGAAACTGCTACTTGGGCATTTTTTCCTGCTTGTTTGACATTTTCATTGTCCTTTTGAAGTCCTTTGACCATGCCTACTTCTTTTCCATCTTTGGTCATCACTGCATCGTTCGGTTTGAGTTTTCCTCCCAGCACTGCACAGCCAAAGACAGCAGGATTATTCTGTCTAAATATATATCCACGCATGATTTCAATCTTTGCAGGCCGGGTGAGCATATCCAGTTCTTTTTCTTCAAGCGACTTCGTGTACTCCTTTTTCCACAGTTCGTACTCTTCAATAAGGCGATAAATGACCTCGTTGCACAAAATCTTGACTTTGTCCGTTGGCGTGTGCTTCTTGATTTCTTCACTTGTTTGGACATTAAATCCCAGTACAACGGCAAGCAGAGGATCTTTGTCGAAGTTGCTTTCTGCATCCATGACATCTTTTCGATTAATATCTCCTATTGCTGCTTTTCTAATAGGAATGCCTATTTCTGCAAGAATTTTCTGGATAGCTTCCAGCGAACCCAGGCTGTCGGCTTTCACTACAATCCCCTCTTCATCTGTTTCCATGACTGCAGCTTCAATATCCTTTTGGATGGATGCCTTTACTTTTTCAACCTTCTCAGCACTCGGTGTTCCGCAGCCCCACACGGGCATTCCTGCGATGACGTCTTCAGTTCCTGGGGCAGAAATTTTGACTCCGGTTGCCGCCCGCACTTCTTTGACCGATAAAAACTTTGATTTCTTATCCCGCATTTCTGCCAAGGGTGCGGGTTCGAATAAGGCGCGTACTTTTGCAACAACAGGCGTTCCTACGTGCCCCACAACAATCGTATCTCCTACATGCAGGCTTCCATCATACAGAATAACATCCATGGTTTTTCCCAAACCCTTTTCTTCTTTGACTTCGAGAATCGTTCCTTTTGCTGTTGCATCCACATCCATCTGGAGGTTGTTTTCCAGATATTTTTGTGCAAGGCCTGCAAGAACCATAATCAGTTCAGGAATTCCTTCTTGTGTTTTTGCACTGCAGGGCACGATTGCAATGGTTTGCGTAAAATCACTAATCCTATCAAAGCGGTCAGAAGGAAGGCCAAACTTTTCATGCAGTTGTCCAACGATTTCATACATTTTTGTTTCAACTTTAGTAACCACGTCAGGCATTTGACCGTTCAGACCAGCAAGCAGTCCGGTTGCTGTCTGCTTTCTCCAGCTTGGGATCAAATCAATTTTATTTGCTGCAATCACAAAGGGTGTTTTGCATTGTTTGAGAAGGGTAATAGATTCAATGGTCTGGGGCCTGAATCCTTCGTTGAGGTCAATAACCACGACTGCGATATCTGCAAGGCTTCCTCCCCGCTTTCTCAGGCTCGTAAACGCTGCGTGGCCCGGCGTGTCAATAAACAGCAGTCCGGGAATAGTAAAGGTAAGTTTTAATCCTTCGAGCAGTCTTCCGCAGATCTTCTGAATCGTGCTAAACGGGATAATACTTGCCCCAATAGCCTGGGTAATACCTCCCGGTTCCCTGCTGATAATAGAGGTGCCTCTGATTGCGTCAAGAATGGATGATTTTCCATGATCAACATGGCCGAGGACGCTGCAGATCGGGCTTCTCAGTTTCTGCTGTTTTTTTGAATCAGGTGCCATATCATAATCCGTCCTAAGATAACACCTTCTGCTTTAAAAAAGTTGCTTTTTAGAATACAAGAATGCACCATAAGACTGCGCAAGAAACGGTTTTTTTCCTTCTTCCTAAATCTTCAAACTGGTAACCACGCTGGTGTCATGTTCATCCATTGCCACTCCATAGAGCAAGTCAGCTTCGCTCATGAGCGCGTCATTGTGGCTGATCACAACATACTGTGCATTTTCGGTGTATTTTTTAATCAGTTGAGATAAGCGTTCTGAATTCTTCTTGTCCAATGCAGCATCCACCTCATCCAGGATGTAGAATGATGCAGGTTCATGTTCTTGGATGGAAAAGATAAATGCAAGCGCAGTCATAGTCTTTTCTCCGCCTGAAAGACTTCGGATATCCATAAAGCGCTTTCCGGTGAGCCGTACTTTCACCATCACTCCGCCTTCAAAGGGATTATTTTGGTTTTCAAGCACCAGCGATGCTTCTCCTTTGCTTGACAATGCAGAAAAGATAGTCTTGAAGTTTGCATTGACCACTTCAAAGGTCTTCATGAACAGGTCTTTTTTCTTGGTTTCAATGTCATTCATGATCAAGAGCACGTCTTCTTTTTCTCTGACCAGTTTTTCCTTCTTGCCAAGCAGTCCGCTGTACTCTTTTTCAATCATCTCGTAGGTTTCCAAAGCTTTCATGTTGATATTGCCCATGCGGGTGATGATGCCTTCCCAAATACCAATCTCTTTTCGCAGCTGCTCCTCTGCTTTGTTTTCAACCACTTCAATTCCTTCATATGCTTTATACTCATGCTCGATGCCTGCAATCTCTGCCTTGACTTTTGCCAATTCAAGCGAAAACGTGTTGATCTGGAGCTCCACTTTTCGATGGTCTTCAGAAAGTTCTTCAACCTGCACTTCCCATTTCTTAATCGTTTCATCAATTTTTCCCCGTTGATTAAACAAATCTTTAAACTGCAGATGGAATTGCTCCTGCTGTTTCTCTTTCTTTTTCAAATCAAACTCCATTTCTTCAATCAGCTTATGCGTTGATTTGATCTCACCGTTGAAGTCTCCTTCTTCTTTCTCGTGCTGTTTGACAATCTTTTCAATATTCTTGACCTCGGGAAGCAGGATGTTGGTGATCTGCGATTCGCTGTTTTTCATTTCTCCTTGTTTTCGGATGATCTCTTCTTTGAGTTGTTTGAGCTTTTCGTCAAAGGCATTGAGCTCTGCAAGGAGCCTTGGATTTCTGAGATCATTGACTTTCTGCCGGAGTTGCTGGCGCTGGACTCGGTTGTCCGCGAGTCCCTTATTCATATCGCTGATATCCTGCTCAATCTTTGCTGTTTGTTTTTCAACGTCCTTCAGGCTGTCTTGGAAATCTTTTTTCACTTTTTTGTTTGCTTCAAGATCTGCGGTATCAAGATGAAGCACTTTTTCAAGCTTAATGATGTCTCCTTCAAGATGCGCCTTGAACTCTCTCAGCTGTGCAATCTCTTCTTCATTCTTCTTCCTTTCTTTTTCAAGCCGAGCAACCAGAAGTTCGGTGTCTTGAATTCTTTTTTCATAGCCTTCAATATCTTTGGTCAGCTCTTGTTCTTTAAACCCGAAGCCCCGTGCTTTGCCGTGCCTGAAGCCTCCCTGCATGGCTCCGGAGAATTCTGCAAGGTCGCCGTCCAGCGTAACCATTTTTACTTTTCCAACGCCTACTCGTCGTGCAACTTCAATGGTGTCTACAACCAGCGTTTCACCAAAGACATACTGGAACGCCTGTTTGTACCGCGGATCAAATTTGACAAGCTCAATCGCCAGCCCCTGCACGCCCTGGGTTTTCAATGCTTGTGCAACGTTGGGATTTGCTCCGGGGCTCTTCATCTTATTGAGGGGCAGAAAGGTCACCACACCCAGTTTGCTCTCTTTGAGATAATTGATGCAGTCTGACGCTACTTTGTCGTCTGCCACCACGACGCTTTTAATCTTGTTTCCTGCCGCGATTTCCAATGCCGTTGCGTATTTTGAAGAAACCTGGCCGAGTTCAGAGATGGTTCCATAGACTCCTGGCATCTTTTTTTTCTGGGAAAGGATGCCTTTTAATCCAGCGTCAGCTTCCAGCGCCTCCTGCTGTGCGATGTTCCTTGCATTCATTTTTGCAAGCGTTTCATTGAATCCAATCAAAGAGGTTCTTGCATTGCCCAGCTGTGCAGCAAGGCTGGAGTCGTCGCTGATCTTCTTGCTGAGCTCGGTTGTTGCTTTTTTGAACTCAACTTTCTTCTGCTTAAGGTCTTCGACCTGCGCCTTATTTTCCTTTTCAACTTCAAGCACTTTCACAATCTTTTCATCAAGCGACTGAATTTGAAATTCCAGCTTGTCTTTTTCCCGCAATGCATCCTGCTGTTTTTGGCGCAGTTCAGTAATTTCCCGTTGTTTTTTTTCAGCCTGCTTGTCCAATTCATCAACTTTCTTCTCAATCTCTGCTGCATCTTCCAGGTTGTGTTTTTTCTTGAAACTTGCAATCTTCTCGTCAATCTGCTTGTGTTCAGCTTCTTTTGCCTTGATCTGGCTGCTGTAATCGTTTTTCTCATCTTCCAGTTTTTTGATCTTGGCGAGGATGTCCTGTTTGTTTTCTTCCAGCTGTTTTTTTCTCGCTTGGATTTTGTTGATCTCATTCTTCACGGATTCAATGCGATTTTTTGATGAGGCAATGCTGACCTTGAGTTTTTCAACTTCCTTGTGAATATCGACCTGTTCTTTTTCTCCCCGCGACTCAATCTCCTTGTTGATGGTGTCAATGCTGTTTCGTCCTTCTTTGATTTTGTTTTTGACTGCAAGCATCTCGTCGGTTTTTTTGTCAAGTTTTTCTTTGGTTTTTTTGTTTTTGTCGTCTAATTCTTCGTGCTCTTGATTTTTTCGTTTGAGGGTTTTGTGGAGCAGAGAGGCTTTGTTCACTTTGATGCTGTGGCTCATTTCATTGTATTTGGTTGCCTGGTCGCGTTCTTTTTTGAGTTCTTTGAGCTGGGTTTCCCGTTCTGCAAGAATAATCCCTGCTTCTTTGAGNNGAGATGCCGGAAATCTGCTCGACGAGGAGGCGCCGTTCTTCGGTCGGCATCGAAACAAACCGTGTGATGTCGCCCTGCAAAATGATGTTGTATCCTTCGGGATTGATGTTTGCGATAGAAAGGAGTTCCAGGACTTGAAAGCGGGTTCGTGTTTCGTCGTTGATTTTATAGATGCTGTTTCCATTTGGTCGGACTATTCGTGAAATCTTTACTTCTTCTTCATCGGTTGGGAAAACTTTTTTAGTATTGTCAAAATAGAGAGATACCTCTGCATGGCTGGCAGGTTTCTTGTCTTTTCCGCCGTTGTAGATCAGGTTTGATGCCTTTTCAGTTCGGAGCGCCTTTGCTGAAGATTTTCCTAGAACAAAGCAGAGTGCGTCGAGGATGTTGCTCTTGCCCGATCCATTCGGCCCCACAACACAGTTAAATTTTTCTCCAAATACCAACTCGGTTCGTTTTGCAAACGATTTGAAACCGTGCATGACTAACTTATTGATTTTGGTCATCTCCACCCCTTCTGATGCTTTTCTTTTTAAAGGAGATTATTCTATCCCTTGTTGTTCCTTATCACCAAGGGATGCCCTCTTTTTTTATTTACCCCCTATTTAAAGGTGTTGGTAACCCTGTTGGCTTCCCGTGGTAGCACTTTTTCATCGAAATCTTTATATAGGTTAAAGCGGTAGAAACGACTGTACATATCCTATAAATGTATACTATGCAAGCTATTTGAAATGAGGTGAACAAGGATGGTTCTGCAAGGAAGAGTTCGTGGAAAAGACATTGTTACTGAACGCTATGGTCACTTTCCTGTCGAGGGATGGGGTGCCATGACGCCTGTTGAGCGGGCAAGAATTAATGGACGACATGTAAAATTCTCGCGGGTCACTGATACTCGATTCAGCGGAAAAGGAACGATTAAATCTGTTGCTGCAGGCACTGCTGATCAGCATGTTCGTGAATTGGGAAGAATCACTGAAATTGTCCAAGATCGTGCTCGATCGCGGTCGTTGAGTACGCTGCGTTAATCAATTTTTTCATTTTGACCTTTTATTTTTCTTTCTATGGTTGTAGTAAGTATCTTGATTATCTTTTCAATGTATGCCGAATTTGATGTAATATACTCAAAATCGATAATAAATCCTTCATAATAAATTCGGTTTCTATATTCACGCATATCCTGCAGAAATATTTTTTCTTTATCAGACAGATGCTCAGTACAAACATACTCAATCAATTGTTGATGTGCGCCGTCTCCTCTAATTTTTATACCTTCAATACAGGTGATTGCATCAAGAAATTTGTGGATGCTATCATAATAATCAATAAGTGCATTTGAGGGATATTTCTTAACATTGCTTTCATGCAATCGTTCTAACGTGATTTTTGCAATGGTAACCAAAGCTTTTGCTTTTTCATTATCAGGTGCAACGTTCAATCTCATTTAGTATGCCTCCAAATATCCTTTCAGAACAACGCCGTTGACAATGTTATTCTTGAGTTCTTTGGGCAACTCTTTAAACTTTTCGCTGAAATGAATCTGGATTTTCCTGTTAAATTCAGAATATTTTTCATAACTGCTTAAATCCATATCTTTTTTCTTTGCTTCAACAAAAATATCAATATCACTGTCTTCAGTATCTTCACCACGTGCATAGCTCCCGAATAATACTAATGTTCGCGGCATAAGTTTGATTGAGAGAAAATTTAATAACCCATATAAACTCAGGTTATCACGATTATAGCCACGTTTCATTCGTTTGTAGGCACCACCATCAACATTTGCTGTATAAACCGGAAAGTTTCTGCTCCCTTTCTTCTGAATGGTTTCCTTAATAATTCCTTCATTCGTAAGCTTCTCAAGATGTTTCTTTACAGACGTGTGTGCCACGTCTGCCTTTTTGCTAATCTCCTTGAGATAGTGTTCCTGTGTTGGTTCTTTGAAGAAAACTTTTGCAACTTCTATTATAGTACTTTCTTGTAACATATGGTGCTCTAGGGTACTGCTGGTATATAAATGTTTGGTACAAAATTGTTATATATAGTACTTTTTTGTAACATGCCTTACTTTTCTCTAATTTTAGATTAGCTTGGTATGGTAGTTTTTCTTTTTTATTTAACATGTTCTTTCTTAGAATTCTTTCAACTTTTTCTGATTTTTGTTGTTTATCACTCTGCGATACGAGATCCAGCTTTTTCTGAAAATGAGATTAAATTTCTCTGCATGGTTATTAAGAAATTCCTGCGTCTGCGGATCGGTCAAATAGCCTGAACCGAAATCGATGCCGATCTCTGCTTTGATGGCTTCAATGGCCCGATCGCGGAGGACTTTTGCAAGAATCGATGCTGCAGAAACAATGAGATAGTTCTCATCTGCTTTATGTTCTGCAATAATCTCAATCGGTTCCGCAATGCGCTCTCGGAGATACGCTTTGTACGCTTTGATATTTGGGCTTGGGCAGTCAACATACACACTTCCGATTTTGATTTGTTGGAGGAGTCCATTGACCAACAACAGACTCGTGTCTGCTTCGAGATAATTGAGATTGGTTGTGTTGCCGTTCACTGCGACATCGATCTGTTCCGGTGGAATGCTTTTTGTTGCATAGTGCAGGATGCCTTCTTTCTCCAGTTCTTCAAGTTGTGCAAAGATGCGCTCCCGCTGTGCAGGTGTGAGTTGCTTGGAGTCTTTGACACCCAACTCCTTCAGCCGATATTCTTCATGCTCCTCAATCGTAGCGGCAACCATAACCAATGGGCCAATAATTGGACCTCTTCCTGCTTCGTCAACGCCACAGATGATACTCATCCCAACACACTCACTAAGAACGGTCCCAGTACACTAAACAAGAACCAGTTGAATGCGAGATTCGTCGCAAAATAAACAAGACGCCGAGCAAGGCTTCCTGTTTTGAGAAAGAGCACAAGGAGCGTAAAAATCAAATTAAAGAGAATCGTCAATCCAATCCCCACTTTGACGATGCCGAATCCTGTAAAAAAGATGCCAATCAAGAGGCAGACGATGCCAATCGGAATATTCAGAAGCGAGTTGAGGGTCATGCTCATCGTGATATAATTGTGGATCAATAAAGAGACAGTAAGCAGAAAGATTGCGGGTTTGACGCCGTAGGCAAACATCGTGACGACTGAAGTAAACAAGACAAACTCCAATCCAATGGATCGGTTTTGAAAGAGCATCCAAATCAATGCAACGAGGGCATTGAAACCGATAAAAACCAAAAGAACCAGTGCTTTTTTGAAGAACAAGAGCATGCCAATGATAATAACAAGTGCAATAACAATTCTCCAATGTTTGGCAAGGAACTGCTTGAACGTATGTTTAATCTGTTCCTTTCGTGCATGGAGCTGGTGTTTGATTTCCATGGGTTGTCAAAAGAGAAGAAGGGGTGTTTGTTTTTATAGTTTGTTACTTCTTGGCACAGCGGAAATGGATATAGAAACATATATAAATACTGTTATCTCCCTCTTATGTTATGGCAACCGAAACAGTTTGTATCTCGCATGAAGAATATGAGCTACTCAAAAAGAAAGCAGCAGTAGCAGATGATATCATTTATCAGCTTGAATCAAGTCTCAAAGATCTTGAAGAAGGAAACATCAAGCGTGTTCGTTAATTAATGAGCGTTAGATATCGTTCTTTGTTTTGGATAATGTGGTCAATAACCTTTTGTTGTTGTCTCTTTTGACCAAATGCGAGCAAAAGGGCTTTATTCGTTTTTTCATTCATGACATAAAAGAGTCTTTTATTTTCAAATTTCTTTTCACGAAACCAAGAATAGCGCAATGGTTTTCCTACGTTGAGGTTGTCTTTCAGTTGATCTTTCATTTTTTCTATCCATTCCTGTTCCTTTTTCTCACATGCTTCTTTGATCTTTGTGAATGTTGCAGTTTCGTATACTTCGTTCACGTATTTTATAGGTGAAGCAGGCTATTTAAATATTGCCAACAATTGTTATAACAATTTATATTACCTCTTCGCCTAGAACTAATACGCCACAATCTTTCCTTCTTTTCCCTGCTGTTTCTGCAGGTACAAGTAAGCCTGCTGTGCTCCCTTGCTTCCGTCTGCAGCTGACGTAATAAACTGCTTCAAGGTTGTTCCATCCGTCATGTCTCCTGCAGAAAAGACTCCAGGAACATT
>DUFX01000002.1 GCA_013331695.1 Candidatus Woesearchaeota archaeon | reverse complement strand
GTTGAGGATTAGTTTGCGGTGCCACCATACGACCTGCAAAAGGCCAAAGGTTTAAATACCTTACTTTTGCTGGGGATTACATGACTACTTATTATGACGAAATTGCATCAGGCTATGAAGAACTCCATCGCGAAGAGCAGGAGAAGAAGGTTGCAATCGTTAAAAAAGAGCTGAAAATCACTGAGAACATGCTCCTTCTGGATGTGGGATGCGGAACCGGTGTCACTTCAAATTTTCCATGCAAGATTATAGGCGTTGATCCTGCGGAAAAACTCCTGGAACGCTTTACAGCTCCACTTGCGAAACACGCAGAAACGATCCTCGGCCAGGCAGAAGATCTTCCCTTTCCAGCAGAACAGTTTGATGCGGTTGTTTCCTTGACTGCAATCCAGAATTTTGAAGATATTGGGCAGGGGATTAAGGAGATGCACCGGGTTGGTAAGAAGGAGTGTCAGTATGCATTATCGTTTCTGAAAAAGTCAGAGAAAAGAGGGGAGATAAAAAAGATCATTGAAAAACATTTCAAAATTGTCAAAGAAATAGAGGAAGAAAAGGATCTTATTCTTATTGCTCGAAAGGCTTAAATACCCTCCTTGCACACCCCCTCAACCATGGACGAACTCGCTGATCTGATCATCAAAGAAGTAGGCGAACGTGCACTTCGTGATCTTCCGGATATTTTTGCAAGAGGCTGGTATCTTCCGATTACTGATCCTTCCCAATTGGATGCAATCAGATCAGCTTTTTCTGAAGAAAGATGCAAGGAACTCCAACAACAGATTAACTCCATAGAAAGAAAAAGAGGAGATCTCCGATTAACCAACTACAGAACCTCATTAGCTTCACGCATTCCCGGCCATGATTTGAGTAATCTCTGGGCTCCTTTTGGTTCACAGGTTGGTGCAATCCATCATCAACGCTACTGGGAAAATCGAACACCCGAACAAAAGCTCGAAAATGCAACGTTTCTTCTAAAAGTTCTTGTCCCTTACCGTGCTTTTTGCCTCGCCATGGCTTATCTCGCATCTGAGGGTGATAAACAATTTGTATGGAATATGCCCGTGCAGCAACTTCCGTATTGCACGCCTGCACAAAGACAAGGAATAGACTGGCAAATTAAAAAAGATGGAACCATTGCAAGTCCGGAATACGTCGCACTATGCCAAATCCTCAAAAATGCACCGACACGCGTTGCCGTAACGTATATTGATACAGGGGCATATGATGGCCTTTCGATACAAGATTCAGGCGAAGGAATACGAGATCGAGAAGGAAGACCACTTCCGCCCGAAAGAATGGGGGAAATTTTCGGCGATTTTACCACGAAAGAAGACGGAGGCGGGTTAGGTTTGCAGGTTGCGAAAGAGCTGGCGCATCTCCGAAAAGGGGATATCACAGTGGTAACCACAACGCGAGGAGAGAGGGGAAACCAAACCTATGCTTACAATACGGGCGACCATATCGGTAGCGTATTTCCGCCCCAAGAAAAAACAGGGACAAGGTTTTTGATTAATATGTGGCCTATTTGTTAATCTTACTTCACCATTATTCTTTAATCAACCTTCTTCTCAAGCGTAGCAACCGAAACATTTATATAATAATTCAGTATCTTTTATTATAAATTAGTACATATTGTTATAATTTGTAATAAGGTGATCGCATGGTTCAAGCAGTCGTAACGTTAGGAGAACATGAAGATAGAGTGCTTACTATTGTAAAAGGCAAGTTTGGGCTGAAAAATAAGTCCGAAGCAATCAATCTTGTTATAGAAAAATTTGAACAAGAACATCTCGAATCACGACTACGACCCGAGTATAAAGAAGAATTGCTCAAGATAGATGGGGGAAAGTTCAAGGCTTTTTCTCATATTGATGATTTGAGAAAGGAGATTGAGCGTGTATAGTGCCGAGAGAAGCGATAAACTCATTAAAATACTGCAAAAGCTCTTCAAAAAAGATCGCGTGCGGTATGAAGCAACGCTCAAAAAAATCGAAGAAGTGCTCCACTCCGAAAATCCACATCATTACAAAAATCTCAGTTACGATTTAAAAGAATTTAAAAGAGTTCATATCGATAGTCACTTTGTTTTGATTTTTAAAGTAGATGAGAACAGAAAAATGATTCGTTTCGAAGACTTACAGCACCATGACACGGCCTATGAACGTTAATTTTTGGATTTTAAACCCGCACCGATTTTTCTATAAAACTTTATAAACCTCAAACAACCCCAACAAGGAGATATCGAGGTGATGGATATTTCAGGGTTCAATACGCTACTGACGCGTATCGTGACAGCGTTTAATCCTACGCAGTACGACACTCTTGTAGCGCTGAAAAAGAGGCAGGCAATTCTTTACTTTATTCAGATGACTGCGCTGATCTTTGTCGTTGCGCTTCTCCTCATGATCCCCAACTTGTTCTCAGTTCCTGAAATGATCCACAACGAATTCAGCAAGTTTGAACGGCTTGAAATTGACGTCAACTACTCCCAGGTTGAACCGATCAATCTCCCGCAATACAATCCGGTGATCACGATTGACACCACGCCCTCACCTGAAAAAACGCTGAGCGGATTCCTCCTCATCACCGATCGTTCCTTGTATTACCGCCTGACACCGTTCACCAAAGGAGACCGTATTGCACTGGAAGAAGAAAATACCACGGGTATCGGAAATATTGTGGTTTCTCTCCTGATTCTTGCTTTGCCCACCCTCCTCGTTTTGACCTATCTCTACACGCTCCTGAAATATAGCATCATCATCTGTATTGTTGCTGTCGTGAGTTTTATTCTTGCCCGCGTTGCACGCTTTGGACTCGAACTGCCTCAAACATTCAAGATTGCCTTGTTTGCTTCGACTCCCATGATTACCCTTGCTCTGCTCACGAAACCCTATGTCCCCAGCTTAGGATATTTAGAATATTTAGTCTATCTGATTTTCTTTATTCTCGGATGCATTAAGATCGGCGACTTTGAAGAAGTTGCGAAACCGAAGGAGAGGGAGAGATAGAGAACGAAGAATGTGAGAGAAAGTAATTGCACACTAAAAAATACAAAAAAACGAAAATAAACGTTGAAGAGGAGTGATACTATGATGGATGCCATGAAGGTTCAACAAATAGGAAAACTTGCTGCTGATCTCGTATCGCATGGACAAGCACCGGATATTCAAACAGCCATGATGCAGGCAGAGTACATGCTGTCCAAGGATTCGCAGATTCCTTTGAATAATCAAGCGCAGATGTTTCAACAGGGAAATGGAAATTTGCAGGGAGTCAATCCTCAAACAGGTTTTTTGAATCCTGGACCATCACCTGGAGACTCGACTGATTATGCCTTAGAGATAAGAAGACTTCAACGCCAGCTTGAAGAAAGCAAGCGAACGGTTGTGGAACTGAAGAGCGCCGTTGCCTCAATAATGGGGAATATGGAACAGCTTGCTCAGAAGCTTATGAGGGTGGAAGAAAAACAAAAACCAGTGATGCTTGAAAGAACACCCGAAACAGGACAGACGCATCTCAAGCAAGAGACTGTAAAACCTAATCCACGCGTAGGAAACTGGAATCCGGGGGATGTTGCGATCGAAAACATCTTTTACTCAGGACCNNCATGGCAGGATACGAAGACTTTGTACACCTTGGTTATAAACCAAAACCAACCGATCTCTTAGTCAGTTTTCGCGTCCATGTTCCTTCTTGGGAAACGCCCAAGCGTTCTTTTGGCGCTGTTGCCTCAGAAAGTTCTGTCGGAACCTGGGCAAGCGTGGTTGCGCTCAAATACCTGCATGTGCAGGAAGTTGCTGGAAAAGTGTATGCAGTAAAGAAAGAAGGACAAAGTTATGCGATCAAGATTGCATATCCGCAGGATCATTTTGAAGCAGGGAATATGCCCCAGATTCTTGCCAGCATTGCAGGCAATGTCTTTGATATGAAAGCAGTCGCATCGCTACGGCTCGAAGACATTCGCTGGCCGAAAAAAATTGTCAAAAGCTTTCCAGGACCGCAGTATGGTATCGCTGGAATCAGAAACATCCTCAAAGTCAAGAAACGCCCGCTCATGCTAACCGTTCCGAAGCCGAAAGTTGGCATGACCACTACAGAACACTGCGAGATCGGAAGACAAATCTGGCTGGGCGGACTCGACTTATTGAAAGATGACGAGAATCTTACGAATCAAACATTCAACCCCTTCAAAAAACGCGTGGAAACTGCACTCAAGATCCGCGACCGCATCGAAAATCAGACAGGAGAAAAGAAGAGTTATCTGATCAATACAACAGCACCAACGTATAAAGAAATGGAACAGCGCGCAAAGTTTATTGCAGATCATGGTGGAGAGTATGCAATGATTGATATCATTACCAGTGGTTGGACTGCCCTCCACAGCCTCCGAGAACTTTGCAAAGATCTCAAGCTTGCCATCCACGCGCACCGCGCATTTCATGGAGCATTTACCCGTGTTCCTTTTCAAGGATTTTCTATGCTTGCAACAGCAGAGGTTGCAAGACTGCTGGGTGCAGATCAGCTTCACATCGGCACAGCAGGCGTTGGAAAAATGGTAGGATCAGCGCACGAAGTGCATGAAATTCAAGACCATATTGTCCAGCAGAACGTCAAACCCCATGGCAGTCATTGTCTTGGTGAAAATTGGGGAAATACGAAACCGATGTTCCCTGTTTCTTCAGGAGGACTGCATCCGATTCTTGTTCCTGATGTTCTCGAACGCATGGGAACCAACATCATGCTGCAGATTGGAGGGGGCATCCACGGACATCCCGGCGGAAGCTATGCAGGAGCACGTGCGATGCGGGAAGCAGTAGAAGCATATCTAGACGGAAAAACGATGGAAGAAGCTTCACAATCATGCAAAGAGTTGAGAGATGCATTAAAATTTTGGGGGCATACAAGACCGCGTTAAGGATGACCGTATAATCATTCACCGCATCGCAAGCATACCTTTTCCTGTAGGCACACCCGGATGGTTGGGAGGGGCATAGAGTTTCAAAAAAGTTAAGAGATCATGTGTGTACGCATCGTGCAAAGAACGCATGGACTCGCCATCCAGGGGTTTCTGAGAGACATTGCGGCCTTTCGCATCATCATATTCCGTGAGGGTGACCCAGCGTTTTTCAACATCGATAGACGCATATCTTGATCTGCCAGGTGGTCTGCTTGCAAAACCATCCGTAACCATGTCCAAGGTTCCGTCAATTCCAGCATCGTTATAAACGCGGTGAAGATGGGGATCTTTTTTGGGTTTGCTTTCGACACCAAACTGAAGCTTTTTTTGCCCGCCTGAAGCATCATAAAAGACATTGATTGAATATATCCTTATTTCCCCCGTAGGAAGCGTCGCTGAAATATCGAGACTATAATTTTTGCCGCCATTCAGATCTTTATGTAGTGTGCCGTAGGTTTCGAGAACATGCACGACTTCCTCAGCTTCTTTGCAAGGAACATACCCCCATCTGTGCAAGGTATTTGGATTTTTTAGGGGATCTGCAAGTGGTTGTGGTGCTGTTGCACAGCCGGCTACTAAAGCAGCTAAGCCAACGATGCCACGTCCCAACGTATGTACAAATTGTCTTCGCTCAGCATCCATGATCTTAACGGGTAAACAAGAAGTATAAAAACCTTGCGACTATGAGAGATAGATACTCAAGAAAACAACACAAAACCAAAAGATTTTTATATTACTGGTAACATATTAGACCACATGGTAGAAAAAACGACCAATATCAAGTTGGAAATAATCCGCCTCTTTAGATCAGACTATTTAGCAAAATTTCATGTTAGAGAAATGGCTCAATTAACTAAAAAAAGTCATGTGACGCTTTTGCCGCACCTTAAAGCATTAGAAAAAGACAAAATTCTCATCCCAAAGACTATTGGTAAAAACAAACAGCACTCATTAAATTTTGAAAATATCATCACAAAGAACTACCTCAATCTTTCAGAGACTGTTGAAACTACGGCATTTTTGGAAGACGTATTCCTTATTAAAAAAATTACTAAAGAAATTTTTAACTTAAATCTCACAGGAACCATAATAGTATTTGGCTCTTATACAAAAAAAACATTCCATGAAGATAGTGATATTGATCTTTTTTATCTCGGTCAGCTAACGGATAAAGAAATTCAAAATATTAAAAATATCGGCAAAACATATGGAAAAACCATTCATATTAAAAAATCAACATTAAAAAATTTTGAATTAGGACTAAGGAAAAAAGATCCTTTGGTCATAGAAATCGTTAAAAACCACATCATTCTGCAAAACCCTGAGCAATTTGTTAATGCTCTCTGGAGATATTACGATGAAAGAAGATAAAGATCCAAAAAGTCATGTCTCCTGGTGTTTCAAACAAAAAAGAGGTATCCAAGTAGAAGAACCCAATGATAATCTCTGCAAGGGGTACATTAAGAAAGCAAATCAGCACCATTAGGAATAAACTCAATAACGCCCATCCTACTTATGGTACGGCATTCCCTTATTGATCGTCATCGCACGATAGATCTGTTCGACTAAGAACAAGCGGATCATCTCGTGCGTAAAGGTCATGTGCGAAAATGAAAGTCTCAAGCTCGCTTTTTTCTTGACTTCGTCGCTCAAGCCATAGGTTCCGCCGATAATGAAAATAATATTCTGCTCGATTTCTTTCTGTTTGATCTGATCAGCAAGCCGGAGAGAATCCATCGTTGTTCCGTTTTCGTCCAGCACGATCACATACGGCTGTTTCACCGCAGGAATGTTCTCAAGAATTTTCATGATCTTCCTGCCTTCAAGTTCTTTAATGAGCTTGCGCGATGCTCCGTCTTCGCGTTCAATGACGCGTTCGGGATTGACTTCAATAATCTCAAGCCGAGTAAAACTTTGAATACGCTGAATAAAATCCTCAATCAGCGCTTTCAGATGCTGATCTTTGATCCAGCCGACGGTGATAAGTTTNNTGGTCATCATCAAATTCAGGTTTTTGCACTGCAACAACGGCTTCGTAATAGCGAGGACCGTGATGAGGGTATGATTCGGTTCCGCGAACTTCACGAAGTCCTACCGCAACATAGTCGTGAAGAGGAGGCTGACCCACATGATGTTCAAGATTCCGTTCAAGAACAAGGTACGCAGGATCGTCGCGTGCACCGGTTCCTGTTGCAGTAAGAAACGTTCTCCCATCTTGAAGATAATCTAAAGAAAAACTGCCGTCGCGCTGACGAAGAACCGTGAATTGTTCAGGGACTCCTCCGAGTGATTCAAAATCAAAGGTAAACCCTGATGCAGGAAGCCTAATGAGATGAGAGGAACGTCGTGGAGAATCCATTCTCCGTTCTGCAACACTTATATCAGTGGAGCCAGAACGGTAGTTGAGAACAATGCCAGGAAAAAGTTCAGTGGACCACACCCCATTCTGTTGCGATTCAAAAGGATGTGCACGAACATCAAAACGTTTCCCACGCTGCTGATCAACACTTTCAGCACGAACTGCAACGACTTGATAGGTTGTTTCATGAACATCACGTTTTTCTAAAACTGCAACTGCGGGATCATGGCGGGATCCGGTTCCCATTTCTAAAACAACATTCCAAAGATTCAATGTGGAGCTATCATATACAAATTGTTTTGTTTGCGTGTCCCAAGAAAGAGCAGTTGGTTCTTCACCAGTTTTTGGAATGCCGGTGACATTGCCGAGAGAAACGATACCACCACAGTCTGATGCTTGAAACATATAGGTGTTATGCTGGCCAACAAGATCGCCGAGATCTGTTTCATCCATCAGTTTATCAAAATCACGTCGAAGAATCGAAGCTTCTTTGCTTGCTCTGAAATCTGCTCCGTAAGAGATGTTGCAAGACTGAAGTCCATAAAGGATTCCTAAACCCGTGAGTACACCCAAGCCTCCGGCAGTAGCATAGTTTAGATTCTTATGCATAGCTTACCTCAACTCAGGAATTCCCAGATCAGCAACCAATGTTTTCGTGTGAATATAGTGTGCACGAACTTGTTCACCGTATTCTGCAAGCATGCTCTTGTCAATATTTAATGCTTCTTGTCCTGTTGATCTCGCAACATCCATATCACCTGCCTCTTTTGCAGTTTGAGCAATATGCAAAAGATGTCTGCTTAAGTGTGCATAGGTGTAATAGCGTGCATCAGCATCGCCTGTTTCTGCTTTTGCGCGTAATGCAGAAAGCACGGCAAAGCCTTCCACCATATCTTTTGCTGTAAAGGTTTTCGGATCCTTCAATTCAGTGGGAAAGAATTCTTTTGTTAAGGTTCGATAATCATCGCCGAGTTTTNNTCGGTGTAGTTTATTCCGTGCGGTGAAACCGTAAAGAGTTCATGCGCAAGACGGTGTTCAAGATCTAAAACAGGAGCAGAATCTGTCTCAGCGGGGCTTGCAGTTTTTGTCGACATCACTTTTCCTTTTTTGGGTTGTACAACAACGACTTCTCCTGATTGAGGATGATAGGTTATCGTACTTCCTAGTACTTTTCCTGACACAACCCCTTCGGTTGGTTCAGGTACGGCAAAACAGGATTCGACATCATAGGATTGTCCTCGTTTTCTGCGAACAGCAACAAGAATATAGGAAGAACCAGAAGAACCATCTCCTCGTTTCATTTCATACACTGCATAGGCTGGTTTTGTTTTCGAACCCTTACCCATACGCGCAATTTGTGTTTGGCCATCCACGAGACTATCAACTGTAAGACCTTTGTTTGTTTTTCTCAACGTGAATGTTTCCGCTTCTCCATCAGCAACTGAGAAATCAGCTTCTTTTGCAGCTCCGAAAGAAACGTTTGTTTGATAACAAGGATCTTTGGCTTCTAAAAGAGGAGGTGGAACAAGAGGTTCGGGGAATAAGCGAGATGGTTCTTTCGCTGGCTCTTTGGGTTCAGCTTTTTGCTCAGGTTCAACTTTTGGTTCTTCTTTTCGTTCAGCAGGAACAAAGGTTTCTGGCGCAGGAGGAATAATAGTGGGAGGTTGTACTTTTGAATCAATACTGACGCCTGCGACAAGGTTGCCGGGTGGAGGTAGATGGTAAAATACTCGAAAGTCAGAAAGCATTGTTAAACCATGAGGCAATCCAGGGAAGACTTCTCCTGCTGAGAATGGCATGACTTTCGCTTCGTAAAATGGATTCAAAACCCCGCCTGGCAGGATAACCTTTCCTTCTCTATCAATACCCGTGCCGAGACGCGGGAAGAATTCTTCATAAAGACGGACTCCCATAACTAAAGGTTCTGCAAGTCCTTCTCTCCAGACTGTACCATAGTAGGGTTTGTGCCAGTCCCATAATTGTGCAGGTCCAGAACGTGCCATCCACTGTACATCTTTAGTAAGACTCTTAACTGAAAAGAGAGCCGGTGTAAAGACGTTAAAGGTGATGATTTCAGGTGTGCCATCTTTATCAAGATCCAACGAAAATTGGTGTCCTGCTGGTTCTTCATTCTCCCCAATAGGAATACGGATATCATACTCTTTTCTTCTTCGTTCTTCATACCCCTTACGCGCCGCTTCAACATCAAAAGGAACACCGGGTTGGAGAGCAGATTGCCGTATATATAATCTACTGGATTTTGGATAAGATCGTTCAAACGGCATCAGATCTACCCACTTCCATGATAGTGTTGGATCTTTGTCGTAACGTTGAAATGTATAGAACTCGGCAAAACTGAGTTCATGGGATGCTGGGAGCTCATCAATAACAGCCACAGCAAGAAAACGCGTATCTTTTCCTAATCCTTTTCGTAAAATAAGATAGTTAGGAGATTCAATGGTTCCATATCCTGAAGCAAGAGAAGAATCAGCAAAACGAATGGACCCGTATCCTTGTGTATCTTCATGTATCGGCGTCCACCCGGCCATCTCTGCAATAGGTAGAGAGAGAAAGCGTTGATTAAACGGTCTTTCTCTACCCCCATGAATTCCACTCCATTGAATAACCGGTTCTTCTTCTGGCGAATGATTTCCATCGCCATTAAGATCAAGCCAAGTCCTAAAAGCAGACTGGCCAGCTTTTCGAGGAAGAGAAACTTCCTGCTGGTGAATGGGGTGTCTTTTTTCTCGTGGTTTTTCTGGTTTTTCTTCTGCTTTAGCCAAGAACCGATTTATTCTACTCCCTATCAGCTCTCTCTGAACATCAAAACTTCGATCGGCAGGGTGAAGATTACTATATTCCCATCCAAGATAAGTAAGGCCAGAAGCAGCAAGCAAAAGACTAATGGGAACAATCGGCCTAGGAGAACCTTTTCTAGGAAAATGGGTGGTCTGGACAGCAGATTTTGGTGCGTATTTTGAGCGAAACATGGTGGGTAGATCGTATAATCTGGTTTCATTTATTAGTGACGAACTGATTGTCATACTCCTATTTAAGCCTTTTCCCAGGGGTTTAAATAGGTCTTTTCCTACCCTTTATTTAAGCCAAAGAACCTATTATTAACAATGCTCAAATGACTTGAATTCAACCAATATAAGCCTTCTAACCTTCTGTATACCCAAGTAGATAAATCTTTATATAGATGGTACCACTTCACGATAGTTTACGTGTTTGGGGTTGGTAGATATATATTAGTTGGATATAATAAAAAACTGAATCAAAACTACTCAAAAAGATCGATAGGGGGTATACCATGAAAAAAGCAATTGTCCTCAGTGCATTCTGTTTGATTCTAGTTCTCTTTTTAGCAAGCGCAGTAAGCGCTGCAGCAGGAATTACTATTGATGATATTAAATTAGGAGACAATCGTCAAGAACGAAGTGTTCCGGAAGCTCAAGAAGTTGAAAAACAGCACGTACGAACACCGGGTGTGCCGCTTGCGGTTACTAATAGTGGAACTGTTAATCTTATCAATGTTCAATTGAAAGTAAAACAACCAGTAGTATACCGAACTGCTTACGACTTTGAAATTCACTTTGATAACACCGATATTGAAGTATTAAGCTATACAGTTCCTCTAGGAAATGATAATGTTCTGACCGTGGGTGAAACTGCTAATGTTGTCGTTTCTGCTGAAGTAGTCGCAGATCTTGACGCAGTCAATGCTAATTTAGATGAAGCAGCACAGAAAATTGCTGTGCTTGAAGTTACCGCAGCTCAAGAACTTGCTCCTGACATCACGGCTATCGATACAGCAGATCTCAGCATGCAGGCTGAAAACAAACTTAATATAGAAAATATTGAAGTCTGCATCAGCAGTGAAGAATGCGACGCAAATATTAATGATGGAGACTCATTTAGAGATGTCAAACCCGGAGACCAGGTTGATATCGAGGTTAAGGCAAAGAACAAATTCTCAGACAACCGAAACAGCAGGGTTGATATCAACAATGTCATTGTGAGACTTGATATTGATGAACAGGATATTGATGAAAGCTTGGATGAAGACTTAGATGACCTGAGTCCAAGGGATGAAGACACTGTCAAATTTGATATTGATATTGATGAAAATGCTGATGGAAATGCCAACGTGATTATTGAAGTAGAGGGTGAGACTGAATTCGGCGCCCATATGGGTGAACGCATTGACTTTGATCTTGATGTGAACAGAGAAAGCCACGAAATCAAGATTAAGAGTGCATCAGTCAATCCTTCAGCAGTGAGCTGCGGATCGGCTGACAGCGTCACGGTTCGTGTTGAAGCCCAGAACATTGGAAGCAACAATGAAAATGAAGTTTCCTTTAAGCTTTCCAGCGAACGTCTTGGAATCACTGAACAATTTATCAGAAATATTGAACTGGATGAAGATGATCGTATTTCACGAAGCTTCACGTTTACTGTTCCGAGAAGTCTACGAGCAGGAGTCTACGCACTTCTGGTTGAATCCTTCTACGACCAAGACCAGTTCAGCGACAGTAAAGATGTAACGCTTACGGTTCCTGATTGCGGAAATGAAGACTTCGGAAGCGACTTTGAAGATCAGCAAGAAGATCGCACCCGTGATGATGAAGAAGATACGCAAGACGAAGACGAGCAGAAAGACAGACCTGTTGTGGTGATTCAACAACCTCCTCAACCGCCGGTTGTCACACAACCTCCTGTTGTGAGCGCACAACCACAGCCTGCACCACGAAAAACCACAAGCGGAAATAGTGGTGTGATTGTTGGTGTCCTTGTCGGCTTGATCGTACTCTTGCTGATTGTGGGAATCATCCTTGTTGTTGCCATTGCAACCAAGAAACCACGATACTAAATTTTTTATTTTATTTTCCTTATTTTATTTTTCTTTTATCCTTTCTTCTTTTTTTCTCTTTCTTTGATTCAGACTTTTTCCCATCTTGATTTTCTTATTTTTCCGGTTGAACTGTGATTATTCCGAAAAACAAGTATGCTTGAAGATGAGAAGATTTTGTATTCAGATGCGGTTATTCTTGAGCTTAAGCAATTAGGATTTAAAGAGAACGAGATTCGTAGCATTTTTAGTATTGCAAAACCAGAAAACAAGAGATTTATTTATGCCACAAAAGATCAAATACGTAACGCCAGAAAGCTAACTCAACAAAGAGCCGTTCCATTTCGTGACGCGTTACATGCTCTTCTTGCTCGAGATCATGAAGCACAGCTTGTATCAAGAGACCACGATTTCGAGAAATTGAGAGATATAACACCATGTAGACTACCTGAAGATCTAATCTAAGTTGATATTAAATTTTTTTGCTAATGCTCGACCAACCACTTCGCCTGCCTTATGGATATCCTCTTGAGTAATCTTTCTTCCCTTCTTCGCACCTGCACCATACACTTTCTCGAGCCGAAGCAGAGCTTGTTGTTTCTCTAGATCTTTAACTTTATCCCGAATCGCTTCACGAATAAATTCAGTCTTGGTAAAATATCGATTCTGCTTCATAACCTTTTCCATTTCCTGAACAAAGTCTTCTTCGAACCGAACCGAGATCGTTTCCATGGTAAGACAATGTAAGACATAGTAATATAAAGATTTCGTTAAAATAGTGCAATCTCTTATTCAAGAATTAAACCATCGGCTCCTGCTGACTCACACAGTGCAGTGAACCAAATCCCCAGACAACATGCTCGCATCGCAGGCCGACAACGCGTCGTGTTGGAAACGCGTCTTTCAAAATCTTGAGAGCTTCCCCATCATTCGTGTGTCCAAAGATCGGAACCAGCACCACCTCATTTCCAATATAGAAATTGATATAGCTTGCAGGAAAACGCTGGGTATGTTTCTGTCCGGGAATAACTGCTTCAACAACCCCTGGCATCGGCATCTTGATCACGTTAAACTTTTTGCCGTCTTGATCCGTAGCGTTGCATAAGGTTTCATAATTCTCAGCCAGTGCTTTATAGTTTTCGTCCTTGGGATCATCCTCAAAAGCACAGACAATGGTATTCTCATTCACAAAACGTGCGATGTCATCGACATGGCCGTCGGTGTCATCGCCTGCAACGCCGTCATTCAGCCAAATAATCTTTTGCATACCAAGGTATTTCTTGAGATAGTCTTCAATCTGCTGTTGGTTGAGCGTAGGGTTTCGATTTTTATTCAAAAGACACTGCCGTGTTGTCAAGAGCGTTCCTTTTCCATTGGTATCGAGCGATCCGCCTTCAAGTACGATGCCAGGTTCAATCCGTGCAAAACGAAGCTGAGCAGGATAGAGTTCATTGATCATACGAGGAACACAGGTATCTTCGTCAAGCGGATCTTCATCGCTAATATATTTTTGACCCCACGCATTAAAGATCCAATCGAGCATAGCTTTCTTTTTCTCTTCGCGATTCACAATAAAAATAGGTCCTGTGTCGCGAAGCCAAGCGTCGCGTGTAGGAAGAATATGCAGTTTGATAGACTTTCCGATAGCTTTCGGATCAACACCCAAGGCAATCAGGCTTTGTGCAATCTCTTTTTTTATGCTCCCACGATCAACAAGAACATTGACGATTTCTCCAGAGCTCAGCTCTTTGATCATCTGAAGCCAAACATTCTGCACTTCAGGAAGATGGTGGAACCAGGTCAGAGGATTCTTTGGCCAGGCAAGCCAGGTGCCTTCATGTTTTTCCCACTCGGCAGGCATGTGATAGCCAAATTCGCTTGGCACCAAGTGAGAAGGAGCAGGAGTAGTCATAAAGATCCCTACTGATTTTTATGCCGTAAAAGAATATCTTGATAGGCATCAATTCTGCGGTCTCTGAAAAACGGCCACAACTGGCGCGTGGTTTCAATCTCGTTGAGGTCGCATTCGGCATAGAGAATCTTTTCTTTATCATCAGCTTTTACAAGAACCTTTCCAAAGGGACTTGAGACAAATGATCTTCCCCAGAAGTTGGTCTTGCCTTCTTTTCCTACACGGTTGACGGATGCAACAAACACCCCATTTGCAATCGCATGACTTCGTTGGATCGTTTCCCAGGCATCTTCCAGTTCTTTCTGCACATCGTTTGCGTCCTCATCAAAATAGCCAATAGCAGTGGGATAGAAAATGATCTGAGCACCTGAAAGTGCAGTCAAGCGCGCTGCTTCAGGATACCATTGATCCCAACAAATTAAAACGCCAATGGTTCCGTATGCTGTTTTGAAGCTTTTGAATCCAAGATCTCCTGGAGCAAAGTAGAATTTTTCATAAAAGCAAGGATCATCAGGGATGTGCATTTTTCTGTAGGTTCCGAGAAGTTTTCCATCAGAATCAATAACAACTGCAGAGTTGTGGAAGACTCCTTGTGCACGTTTTTCAAAGAAAGGAGCAATGAGAACTACTTTTAATTCCTTTGCAAGTCTGCTCATCTCTTCGGTTGTGGGACCTGGAATAGACTCTGCCAGAGCAAAGTGTTGGTGATCTTCAGTGTAAGGGAAATATGTTGTGGTGAAGAGTTCTTGGAGGCAGATGATTTTTGCTCCATTTTTTGCTGCTTCGCGGATCTTGGCAATTGATTTCTTGCGGTTGGCTTCAGGGGTTTCTTCTCCCGCGAGCTGGAGAAGGGCGATTTTGACGGTTGTCTGAGCAGGTGTCATGCAGAAACGCGGAGATCCACTCCTATAAAAATGCTTTGATGCTCGAGATTCTAGGATAATCGATGAACATAGATATCCATACCAAATTCGTCAGGATGTCTCAGAACAGGTTCTCCAAGAAGTTGAGTTTCCATATGCACGACACGGGGGTTAAGGGTGCTATAAGCAAAATAATCAGAGCCGTGTCTTTTCGCATGTTCAATAAGATTCACTGAGAGCATTTTTCCATACCCTCGCGCCCGATAAGGGGGTTTAACAAACATCAAACTGCTGTAGCAAATACCCTCAACAGATTTGTTTCCTAATGTTTCCATAACACGCCAGATGCCGTCAGTGATATGGATACTTGCATGAGGTCTCTCTCGTACTGATCTCAGAAGATCAGCAAGACCATAGCTTATACTTACACCTCGCACCTCTCGATCAACAAGAAGAGCAGTAAATAATGCACTCTGATACTCCAGAGTGACTTCCATTGCTGAACGTATATAGGCTTCATCCCCTTCTTCTGCAGGTCTCCGACTTTCGTCTCCCTGTATAACCATCTCTATATAAGCCCTTAGAAAAGCAGGAAAGAACTTATTCCGAGGGTTCGTAACTTGAACAATACTTGGTTTTGCGTTCTTTACCATGGGGTGAGATGTAAAGAAAAGATATTTAAACTTAACGCATCAGTCAATTATTCCGAAAAGAATAAATAGGAGTACTAATAATTCCAGTCTCTCATGGTCATCTACGATCTGAAGGAGATCAAGCATCTCAGGAAACGGCACAATCTGTCACAGAGCGAGCTCGCCAAACTGGCAGATGTTTCTCAATCCCTTATTGCAAAGATTGAAGCAGAGCGGATTGATCCCACCTTCTCCAAAGCTCTGCGTATCTTTGATGCCCTGCAGAAGCTTGACCAAAAACACGAACTGAAGGCAGAAGATGTCATGAACAAAAAGATCGTTGCAGTGAAACCTGAAGATTCTATCAAAGAAGCTGTCAAAAAAATGAAGCAGTTTGAAATCTCGCAGATGCCGGTGATGAAAGACGGGAAAGAAGGAACCATTCTTGGCATTGTTTCAGAAACCATTCTGCTGGAAGCACTGATGAACAATCAAGCCAATGCAACCATCGCAGAAGTGATGAAGGATGCACCGCCGATTGTTGCCAAAGATACGTCATCAACGGTTGTTTCTAATCTCCTGCGACATTATCCTGTTGTTCTGGTGAGCGAGAAAGGAAAGTGTGCGGGATTAATTACCAAAGCGGATATGCTGGAAAGACTCGTTAAATAGAAGTTTGCCAAAAAAAAATTTCAGCGCCTTTTGATACTCCAAAACGTAAACCTCAAATCCTAAACAAAAAACAACAGCAGATAAAAAATACTGCTGAGGGCTTTGGCGATTACTGAATGAACTCAACAGACAATTACAGAAGTCCACCTTTCAGCAATCTGAACTTTTTAGAAGTATCCCAGAGATGCTGTAACTTAGAAAAGTTTGCATCTGGATTTTGCATTAACTGTGCAAGATTATCTATTTCTTTAAGCTCTTTTTCTGATAGTTTCCCAAATTTCCCATACATGGCTAATTCAGGAACATGGATATATGTTATTTCACTATTCATTAAACAATGAAAATCATAAAAAAGAGACCATAAAACAACTATTGCTCCTCGTTCTGGTTTTGCATTCCAGAATCGATTTGGATCGTCTTTTTTCTTCCTAATGTTCAGCCATGCATCTGCCGGATAATCAAATTTTTCACTCGGAATATCGTACGGATCAAAGTCATCATTCAAACTCCAACTCCCATCAACATCTATAGTAACCCATCGCTCTTCTTTATAATTCCAATATTGATTTACCCAATGATCTGCACTAACTTTTCCCAACTTACCCATATCGAAATAGGGTGCGTTACCAGAACGTATTCGGCAGGGGATTCCTTTCGATTTGAGAATTGAAGCCATTAAAACAGCTACAAACCGACAAGTGAGTATTAATTTGTCTTTTCCCAAGCGATCATTGACAAAACCACGTTTATCTCTTCGGTATAGTTCAGCTACTATTGCCGAGGCAGTTACAAAAACATCATCTTCTGGCTGCCGATACCATGGAACTTTAGCCATATCTCCAAATCTTTTATCCGTGTTAGTCCCCATATTTCCTGCTTCTAAAGTTGTTCTATGGATTATTTGCTTTCTCACTAATTCTCCTATCTTTCTGATATCATCAGGAAGATTTTTTCTGAGAACATCTTGATATAATCCCGAATAAGTATACTGGGAAAATTCTAGATAATGTTTGATAATTTTTTGGTTCATTTTTCCAAGATATCCGCCACTTTATTGATAAATTTCCTTGCGTCATCCAGCGTCATTTCTGCCAAATGCTTTTCAAAAGATACGCTTCCAGAATAACTTGCTTTTTCTCTTCTTTCATTTGCTCTTCCCATCTCTCTAATCTCATCCTCGCTTAGCTCTAGAATTACTGAGAGATTCTCAATGTCTTTCTTCTCCAATGTTTTTCCAAGACACTCTTTACAAAGAACACAAATGGTCGCTAAATGAGTTCCCGCTTTGTAGCCCATTTTGTAGAGCAACGCCATGGCAGCGTGGTACATGGAATAATACGCAATGACAATAACCCAATCATAATACGTCTCTTCATCTATTCGCTTATTGATGTTCTGTTGATTTTGCACCGTAAAATTGGCAAAGTCGAGATTATGGTACGATTTGTCAAGATGAATTTTTGAAAGAGATGGCGATGACTCAATTTTACGAACAATATGCTGTCTGACGTATTTCTTGAAGTCCCTGTTAAGAATTTTTGTGTTCTCTAACCACACCTGCCATTTCTTTGGTTTCTCTTCGTTCATGCCAGCACTATCCTGAAAAATAATTCTGCCCCGCCTATCAAAATATGATTGGTTATTGCTTGTTTTGCTAAATCATTTTTTTTCTTAAATTCTTCTAGAGCCATGAAATAGGGGCTTATTTTNNTTTGAGAAACATTCTCTTTGAGCAGAAGAAGATCAATATCGGATGTTTTTACGGCATAACCTTTCACTACAGAACCAAAAACAAGCATAACTGAGTAATCTGCATACTTCTCTTTGAGCATATCTAAAGCCCTTGCGAGTGTCTTATTTTTCGCCAGAAAAAGCAGTGAGCGATTATATTCAACCAAACCCAGCGTACTATACACTAAAGAGGTTTTTTTAAGTGAATAATATTTAACATTGGCTTCT
>DUFX01000009.1 GCA_013331695.1 Candidatus Woesearchaeota archaeon | reverse complement strand
TACGGACAAAAACACTGCCACTGGCCACTGGACATATACGCGTGAGGTATATAAACACAAGAGATAAAACTTGTTTCTATGGACATCTCTGAACTTATCAGAAAAGAAGGATTGAGAAGGGGTCTCAGCCCAAGAACGATAAAAACGTATCGGCACTGCGTTCACTCTTTCTTCAGAAAATGCCATAACGACGTAAATAAAATTACCAAAGCTGACATTCATACTTTTCTCGACGAATTGATAGAAAAAGGCGCAGCAGGAAATACGATCAATGTGTATCTCAATGCGCTTAAATTTTTCTATGAAGAAATTCTGCATAAGCGATTGACCATAAGAATTCACTATTCGAAAACGCCAAAAACGCTTCCGGTTGTACTGACAAAGGAAGAAACAAAACAGCTTATCAGTGTCATTTCTAACACAAAGCATCGTCTTATGGTTCAACTTCTTTATTCTGCAGGTTTGCGTGTAAGTGAACTGGTAAAACTAAAAGTGACAGACCTTGATATCAAAAATAAGTATGGGTGGGTACGAAAAGGCAAGGGAAACAAAGATAGGTTATTCATCATCGCAGATACAATAAAAGACGAACTGGAACGGACCATAAAGCAGAGTAACTACGGTTGGCTTTTCAAAGGACAGAAAGAAGGGACGCATCTTTCTACGCGTTCCATTCAACAGATTATCAAAAGAGCAGCAAAGCAGGCGAATATCAGCAAAGGAGTGCATCCTCACACCTTGCGTCACTCCTTTGCAACACACCTTATCGAAAACGGATCCGATGTCGTGCAAGTGCAGTCATTGCTCGGCCACGCAAGTCCTGAAACCAGCATGATTTACGTCCATACTGCACGACCCAAGATGATCAATGTGACAAGTCCGTTAGACGTGATTATTGCCTAAGAAAAAGAAGCAGATTGAAGAGAAAAAGTGAGGGTGGTTCGTGTTTATCAGTTTTCCAGATTTTAGTGAGTCCCCACAACTAACTTTATAAACCTCTTTTCTTAAAAACAGAGAAAAGAGGTCACTATGGAAGCAATCTTTTTTCAAATAGGGGTGATGATTGTTCTTGCTACGGTGGGAGCGTATTTTGCCCGCATTCTCAAACAGCCGTTAATTCCAGCGTATATCCTTGCAGGTATCATTCTCGGTCCAGGTTTCCATTTGATTCAGAACAGCGAAGTCATCAAGAGCTTTGAAGTTACCGGCATTGCTTTCCTCTTATTCATTGTCGGCCTCGAATTATCCTTTAAACACCTGCGGGATGTGGGCAAGATTGGTTTTATTGGCGGAAGCATCCAGGTTCTTCTCTTATTTGCTGTCGGTTTTATGCTTGCCCATGCCTTGGGATTTATTGGCATTGAAGCTGCATATGTGGGTTTGATTGTTGCGTTCAGCAGCACCATGATTGTTATCAAACTGCTTTCTGATAAAAAAGAACTCATGACCTTGCACGGAAAAATGATTATTGGAATCCTTTTGATGCAGGACATTCTTGCGATTTTTGCTTTGACGGCATTAAGCAGTGTTCATGACGGCTTTAATAGTGCCACACTCTTTTATGCGTTTATCCAGGCAGGAGCAATTCTTGCGCTTGCGTATGGGGCAAGCCGCTGGGTGTTTCCACTCATGTTCAAATATGCAGCGCGGTCGCAGGAGCTTTTCTTCCTGCTCGCGTTGAGTGTTTGTTTTATTTTTTCGATCGTCTTCTCCTATCTGGGTTTCTCGATCGCAATCGGAGCCTTTGTAGCAGGTGTTGCCTTAGCAAACTTAACCTACAACGTTGAGATCATTGCAAAAGTCAAATCCTTGAAAGACTTTTTTTCTACACTCTTTTTTGTTTCCCTGGGCCTCGGCATCACGATTCCTGATTTGAGAGGTATTCTCAAACCGCTCATCCTGCTGACCCTTGTTGTTATTCTTGTCAAACCCTTGGTCGTCATGTTCCTCTGTAGTTTTTTCGGCTACACCAAAAAAGTATCCTTCCTCACTGCCTTATCGCTTGCCCAAGTTTCCGAATTTTCCATTATTATCGCAACGCTGGGTCTTGAATTGGGCCATATCAGCCAGAATTTGTTCACGATCACCGTGCTTTTGATCATTATCACCTTAATTCTCACTGCATACTTCATTAAGTTTGACTTCCTGCTCTATTCTTTCTTTTCACGCTGGCTCAACGTTTTCGACTTGATGAACAAAGGAGAACATTTACAGTATCTTCCTCAAAAACAGCAGGATCTTGACTATGATGTTATTTTGGTTGGCTACGATCGTATTGGCTATAATGTTCTCAAGGCGCTGGAGCGTTTGAAACATTCCTTTATTGTGATTGATTACAATCCTGACTTGATCAAACGCCTTGTTTTGCGGAAAATTCCCTGCATCTACGGTGACATCGGCGACGATGAAATTATGGAGCGCTTGAATTTTAAGCACGCGAAACTTGTGATTTCAACGATTCCGACGCCAGAAGATAACAAACGCATTACTAAGCATCTTCGTGCAGTCAATAAAAAAGCAGTTTTGTTTGTCACAGCCAATGTGATTGAAGAAGCGATGGAGTTGTATAAACTCGGTGCAGATTACGTTGTGCTTCCCCACTTCTTAGGAGGCGAACGCGTATCTACGCTTGTTGAAGAATATAGTACTGATTTAAAAAAAGTGATTAAAAATAAACTTGCACATATCGATGAACTGCGCGACCGCTTAAGTTTAAGCCAGGAGCATCCCCTGAAGGCGTGATCCTATGCACATCAAAAAACAGCATCCTCAAGAACGGAAACAGGCACCGGGACTTACGGTTACGGGGTTTGTGGGAAAACAAGGACTTACTCCTGCGGTGATTGCAGAACTTACCAGTCAATTGAAGAAACACAAATTAATCAAGGTAAAAGTTCTCAAAGGCTTTTTTGAAGCAGAATCTTTAAATAAAAAAGAAGCATTTCGTATCCTGGCAGAGAAAACAGGATCCAAGATTGTGCACGCAATAGGATTTACCGTTGTGTTGCATAAGCATCGTTAAAAAAGATAGGAAAAGTAAAAAGAGAGGAAGACTCAAAAGAGGTACAAAGAGGAATGGACGAACCACACATCACTGATGAATCTTTTAAGTTTAAAGAAGAAAAAGCAGAAGAAGCGCTCAATACCTGGATACCTACCAATTATCCTAAAACTCTTGAAGCTCATGAGCCCGGTTCTGGATATCCTTTGCGCTACCGTCTTGTCTATGAATCCGCTAATCAAGCGATTGAAGATTTGTATTTCCGCTGTATTGATTATCTCCGGGAAGAAGGAGGCTTTGCTGAATATGAAAAACTCACAGACCTCTTTGCAGCATCTGAGCGATCTGCATTTTTTGGAGTGAGCGAACAGCGTCTTGGTCTACAGCAAGATAAAGTCAGCCAATTCCTTGCGACGATTGGAAAGATGGTGAAAGAACTCTTCCAGCTTGTCAGAGAAATCAGAATTCTTGACGAGAGGCTCACGCTCTACAACGCTAGTTATAGGGGAGACATTCCTGCTGAGATTTCCTTGAAGGGATATTGGATTGACCTGGTGGAAGGCGGAGCAAAAACCCCCTCATCGGTTTATGGCATGGCACGGGAATTGGGTTTTATTACACTTCCTGATTTGTTTTTTGATGCCCCCCCTCTTCAGCCCGATCATGTCAGAAATTATGTTGAACGGCTTCAATTCAATAAAAAATTGAAAGAAGTCCTTGCAAGAAAACTGGTTACGTTCTGCGTCTGGAAAAAACACACCCATGACGAACTCAAAAACAGAAGAGTTTTTACCGTCAAATATCTCAGACAGCACTATGATATTATTAAAATGTACATGAGCTGGGTCAAACCGTATCTTCGCAATGTGCGAAGATTGCAGATGGATCAAAAGCGCATGGATTCAGAGCATCTCATTGGTGCATTTGAAGGTTCGATGGTGGAAATCGAAGTGCTTGCTAAACGCAAAGCTGGAGAACATAAACAAGCAATTATTCATCTCCATTTCCTCTTCCGTACCCGTCCTGAGCTCAAATTCCAGCAAGAGGGTTATCAACGTGGACCTTTGCACATGGGAAGAACCCAAATGACATTGCGTGGCTATTGCTGGGATCCTGACGATCTTCGTCGGTACCGTAAGTTCAAAGAACGCGAGGATTTTGCACTGCTGGCGAGCATTGATGCTTCGGTTGAAGCAGCATATACTGCATTAGGCGAAGAACTTGAACGCTATCTCCAGCAGGCTGGTGAAGATGTTTCAAAAGACTTTGCGAAACAGAAGCAAACCCCGCAAAAACCACACTTTAATCTGTTAGAACCATTCCTTGCTCCGTTTAAGTCTCCTGTTCCGAAAGAAAAAAAGGACCTGGCCATGTGTCCGACGTGTTTTAAGTCCGTTACCAAGCATGACATGTTCTGTAAAAAATGCGGGTTTAAACTCCGCAAACCGAGTAGTGAAGAAGCATACAAGTTGAAAAAAGAAGAGGAGAAAGGAACTAAAATTGTGACATCAGAGATTTACACACTGTACAAACGATTTAAGGCTGCGTATGGGCTAGCGTATTAATCACTTCATATGCTCATAAAGTATTTATAGGACATTCTCTTACGCATAGTTGCCCTACCTTAACACATGGCAGACGACCTGATCAATGAAATTGAAGATTTAAAGAAGCTTTCTCCTGAGGAACGTATCGAGAAACTCAAAAAGATTCAGGAAAAAAAACAGAAAGAGATTGAGGAAGCGAGAAAACTGCTTGCTGAGTCTGTTGATGAATTTGAGGAAGAGACAGAACAAAAATCAAAAATCCCTATTGACCAATTAAAAGTAGACACTGCTGAGATGCTTCTGACCCTTGAAGACCGCGAGATGTTTACGATGAAGCGCTTTCTTTCAGAGCGGGAGCTGAAAGATCGTGAAGGGGATCAGAAAAGAATCCTGCGCGACCGCGATATTCAAGAGCTTGAAAAAATGCTTCAAAAGGAGCGCATTGAAGCAAAAGAACAGCAGGTTGAAGAGTGGGAAAAACGTCTGCAGGAACAACGCACACAGCAACAGGCAGCTGAAGCATATACCTCAGGGTCTGGATCGCGTCGTCCAGGAGCAGGCGGAGCAGGAACTGATTTGAATGAAGTCTATCGGGCAAATCCGAGTCCTCTCCAGCTCCAGCTTGAATATTATGCTAATGAAGTCCAAGAAATGTACAAGCAAGCGCAGGAAAGCGCAGGATTGATGAACCAAAGCACGATGGATCGCTTGTATCAAATTCAGGCGCGTGTTGATCAGATTAAGGAGTATCGGGATTTGAATGAAACGATCCAGGACGCATTGCAAGGATTGGATCGTGTATTGACCGTGACAAAGTATAACTTTAAGCCGGTGTAAGAAGAGATCATAACGACGTAAATATATCTCTGTTAAGTAGATTTATAAGCTCACTGCATCGCCTCGATTATCTTCATAAGGTCTGCTGTAGTATAGATCTTTACGATCTTCTGTTCTCTGAATTTCTTATCATTTGACCAAATCGGAATATTTAACTGAATTGCAAGAGCAAAATATACTCTGTCGTCTTCATCGGATATTAATTTCTCTGCAATCTTCAAGAATGGGCAAAATTCTTCAAACGGAATGAGGGTTATATCATTCTTTAAGGTCTCATAAATTTCTTCAAAGTCTTCTTTTGACCTTCTTGTTTTAGCGAGAATTTCGTCTTTATGCTTGTAAAATTCTTCGAGAAGAAATTCTGGTGCAAAAACTTGCACATGCTCATTGAACAATATCTCTGATGTTGTGCTGTCTTTAATAAGTGCTGCAAAAAGAATGTTTGCGTCGAGTACGAAATCCATAACGTTCACACAAGATTTCTGTATCGCTGTGCAAGTGCTTTATTAACCTTCCTTCCTAAAACCAATGCATCCTCTTCAGTCAGCGTGCTCTGCTTAGTGAACGCTTTAAATTTTTTAAGAAGTTCTATTTTGCTCTTTATTGCCTCTCGCGCTACTGCAGACCAGTTTATCTCTGCGAACGCATCCATATCTTTCTTCAGTTCCTCGGGCACCGATAAGGTTATACTCACCATACTCAAATCAGCCTCCATACATTACGTTTATTATGTTTAATACGTTTAAGTATTTAAATCTTTCTTTTTCTTCCTTTTTTCTTCCCTTTATCTTATTTTTGGAAGCTACATCTGGAAAAACAAAATAAGTTTAATAAAGACTGAAAGCTTTTAAGATCCTATGACCCGAACCTTTCATGTACTCATAGAACAGGATGAAGATGGAGGATACGTTGGGAAAGTTGTTGAGTTGCAGGGATGCCTCAGTCAGGGAGACAGCCTCGATGAACTCATGGCAAATATGAAAGAAGCGATTGAATTGTGTCTCGAGGTCTCTTCTTAAAGGAATACTCAACGAAATAAAAATGACGCGGGAAGAGTTCTTTAATAAATATCAATGATCTTATCATCGCATCAATGTTCTCTTCATGTTTTTGCACCAAAACCAGATTTCTTTCACTAACTTTAAAAAGATCAAATCCTTCATCAATATCCTTCATAAGATATCAAAAAAGTAAAAGAGAGCGAAAAGAGGCACCCTATGTTCTTCAACGAACACGGCATTTATCGATCTGCAATGGATCATAGCTATGTAGACAGTGCTTCCACGAATTTCTTGGCCGGCTATGAAGCGAGTCTTGGCACTCCAGATATTGGCGGTCCTATTGAAGCAGTTCCCAAAGAACAAATTCTCACCACCGGGCAGATTGGGCAGACGTTGGGAGAAGGACGCGGTTCAGGAACCTTTCTGGACAGCATGAAAGCAGCAATTTACAAAGGTGTCACAAGCGTTGAATTAAGCCTCAGTGCTTCAGGTTCAGAACCCAACATTGGTCCTGATCTGTACTCTCAAGAAAAACGAGAAGAGCTTCGCAGTTTGGCGCGGGCAAACCAAGTCAATATTGTTTCTGTCCACACTCCTGTTCAGATTGTTGCAAACATGTCAGGTTACGCAGGAGAACAGCGTGGTTTTCTCGATGAACAGCGTGAACTTCAAGTAAACGAAGTCAAAAAGGCTATTCAATTTGCTGGAGATACGACAACCAACGGCGGTGCTGTTGTGGTGCACACCGGAGAATTCCAGCGGCCGTTTGTTGAACAGCCATGGGCACAGAATCAATACGGAGAATTCAAGCACTATGAAGAAGAACCGCTCAAGTTTGTGAAGTATCTTGTTGACGAAAGGACGGGACGAATTGTAGGGGATGCACGAAAAAACCAAGTGGTGTTTGAGCCTCTTTACAAAACTGCAGGATCAGAAGGATTAGTTGGACAGCGTGCTCGAGATCCTGTATCAGGCAAAGAGAAAGTTCTTGATGCAGAGGATTGGGTGGACATGCGGGGCAATTATATTGATCCTTTGACTGATACTCGTTTATTCGAGCGTGTTCCTGAATGGAATCAGGATTTTACGCGATTCAAAACCAAACGTATGACCTGGGACGATTTTGTCAAACGTACACAGAAATGGAACAAAGATCATGCACCGGATATTGCACAAAATCCCAAAATCCATAGAAGCCCTGAAGAGATGTTTTTTATTACAATGCGGGAAAACGAAGCGCTTCAATACCGCGGATCTTCTTTGTTTCACGGAAGGTTTTATCACCATGAACGTGATGCCATGAATAAGGCAATAGAAGCATTAAAGACTTGGGAGAAAATTGAACAGGAAACGCCGCCTGAACAACGGTGGAGGTATTTTAGAGACTGGTCTTCACGACATGCACATGAACTTGCTACGTATCGTCTTGTTCCTCAAGAAGGAAAACTCCCCTCAGAAATTCTGAAGCAGTTTATTGAGGACCAGGGGCACAGTCTTCGCTACGCTCACGAAGCCTCAGGTTCAGCAGATGCACGTGCAGACACCCTTCTTGAAGATACGAAACACATGATGTCGGTTGAAAAATACGGAAAAATGAAGAGCACGAATTCCTATGCAGAAGTCGGCATCTATGCGATGGATCTTACACGAGACAAAAAACTCACGCAGCCGATCTTTGTTGCGCCAGAAAACATTTTCCCGGAAATGGGATATGCAAGCCATCCTGAAGAAATGACTCAATTGGTGCTTGATGGACGAAAACTGATGGCAGATCGTCTTGTCAAAGAACGGCATATGTCGCAGGCAGAAGCTGAACAAAAAGCAGCCCAGCACATTAAAACAACACTCGATACCGAACACTTGGGCATGTGGAAGCGCTACTTTCAAAAAAAGCAGGGAGAAACTGACGATCATTTCAACAAACGTTTTAATTCCTGGTATCTTGATCAAGTTAAAAAAATGCATGAAAAAGGAGTGATTGGGCACATCCATATTGCTGATGGCTTTGGATATGGGCACGCCAATCTTCCTGCAGGACAGGGAACCATGCCGATTGTTGATGCAGTTCGCTACCTTAAAACCCATGGCTACAAAGGAGCGTATCTTTCAGAAGGATATGGCGATGCACCGAGAATGATGCGGGATACTTGGAAAGCATTTGGAAGTCCGATCTACAGCCATACAGGACCGTTGGGATCCTCCCGTTGGGGATCGGATGTGCGTTGGTCTGATGTGCAGTTTTCGTATTTTGGAAGAAATGTTCCTCCGCTGTATATTTTTGGTTCGTATTCTCCTTCAACCGAATGGAAGCTGTGGAGCGAAGTGCCGTTTGAGTAACGTATAGTACTAAGATGTAAAAAGAGTGTGGATACAAACAGAGCGAGGTGTCGCATGACCTTTATGTATCCGTTAATCTACGAAGGCGAGCATCTTCAGGAAACCTTTATGTACTTGACCAAGGCGCTGGAAGTTCTTTTTGTTCTTGAAGGAACTAAACCGATTGCACGGATTTCTTTGCACCAAAACGAACTGCAGAAGGTTCTTGCATTCTGCGAACGCCGCCAGCTTAGATGTGCAGTTTCTGATTTCAAAATTATCCATGTTCAGACAGAAGACAAGGGCGTTGCAAACAAGGGTGTCAAGGTCGCTCTGGCATCAAAAATCAAAGGAGATCTTTTTCTCTACCTTGGAAAAGATCAAAAACTTGTCGAGCAGGCAAAACAATCAGAAGCTGAAAACGATCATGAAGCATTGGGCAGACTGCTCGGCTACCCTTCCTGCTGCATCAACTTTTTTAAGAGCGAGTNNTATTTTGATATCGGTGTGTTAAGCCATTATCCCTGCTCGTTTACGTGTTCTGCATCAGTCCAACTTGCAAAAAAGAATCTCGAGCTTGTTGCTCGCTACTCGCCTCAACTTGTCGAAATGATGGTGGCGATGCTGAAATGTCCGGTTGTTTTTACAGAATATGACGGCGCACACATTCTCCAAGGCTGGCGTGAAAATAAAATTACGGGAAAAATTGAATTTGACAACGTTTTGAGCACGGTTCAAAATAATATCTCGTTCCTTTTGTCAGAAATGAGGAGCATTGACAAGCAAAATCCGTACGTGATCTGTTTTCATTAGCCTTTTTCTTCTTTTTGTCTTTCTTCTCGCCGCATTTTTTTGAAAAATAAATTCAAAAAATAAATTCAATAAACAACTTTATAAACTACCGCGCATTCCCCTCAGACAAGAGGTGGTGTGATGGTCGCACACAGCAAGCAACTGAAGGCTGTGAGTGCTGGGAGTAGTACGGGGGGCAGTCAACACGCACAGGTTGAACAACTGCATGTTCCTCTCCAGCTTATTGACAACAATGAAGACCTTCTGCATACCTTTCATCGTCTTGACGATGCCATGGAAGTTCTTTTTGTTCTTGACGGAATCAAGCCGGCTGCTCGACAGATGGTGCATGAACAGGATTTTCACAAAATTGCAGAATTTTGCGAACAGCATCAGTTAAAATATGCAGTTTCTTCATTTAAGATTCTGAAAGACCGGAAATTGATGGTGAAACCGTGGGTGGAAGAACCCGGATACTATTTTGTTTACCTTTCTTTGTCGCAGGATGATGCCAACAAAGCAAAATTTTACGAAGAACTGCGCAATGATGAAAAACTCGGCGAATTTTTAGGATATCCTTCCTGCTGTGTCCGATTCTATAAAGAACACTATGCTACTGCTGCACGGAGAAGGGATGATTATTCGCTGTTGAGCATTGCAAACACTGAACTCAAGGAAGATCCTGAACAAAAAGGAAAAACAACGTTTCCCAGTTTCTTGACCAACAACATGCTTCGGCATTTTGGATTAAGTCTCATCAGTCATTTTCCTTGTTCGTATCATTGTGTCCCTACAGTTTTCCTTGCCAAGCGATGCTTTGAAAGCGTCTCACGGCGCAATCCCCTTCTTGCAACCTACCTGCGTGAAGTTTTGCGCGGTCCTGTTCTCAGCCATGAAGAAACCGGAATTCATGCGCTCAAGGGCTATCGTATTGAACCGGATATTTTGGGAAGCAATCATATCAGCTATAACCAGGTTTGGTTGACTGCTCCGAATGAACTCCATGACAAGCTTGCAATTTCAAATAAGATTGAAATGGTTGGCAAGCATCATGTCCGCATCTTTAACAATCATCATCTTGTGGAAGAACTGAAAGGTGATGATGTGGGAATGATCATTTTTGAATAGTGATAAATCGATACTATTGAAGGATCAGAAACCATATAAAAGCGCGCTTCTTTCTGGGTTGCATGGCCATCATTGATGCAGAAGAACGAAAAAAGATTGTAGAAACGATCAAAGAAGAGTACAAGAAACAGGAAGCACGCTATCTGCGCGACAAAACCTATCTCCGACATACCTTGGGCGGGTATTTTGCCGGCTCTGCTGTTGATGACCTCTTTCATTTGTTTTCACTTCTGGGGTTGTCGCGGTGCAGGAACTTTATTGATTTAGGAAGCGGTGACGGAAGAGCGGTGTTTGTTGCAGGATTGTTTACACAAGCTTCTGGAATCGAACTTGATCCTGATCTGTTTTCCATCTCGAAAATGATGCAGGAACGCATTTCCGTACCGGTGCTCTTTACACAAGCAGACTTCCTTGATGCTGATCTCTCACAGAGCGATGTGATTTTTATCAATCCGGATACGCACTTCTATGTACTGGAGAAGAAGTTAGACCGCGAGATGCAACCCGGAAGCATGCTGATTGTCTACAACGCTGTTTATAAACCTCTCAACATGCGCCTCCTGAAGGAGATTCAACTGAAGGGGAGCAAGGCATTGGTGTATAAGAAATAATGACTTTTTCAGATTACTGTGCGAGATCTATAAACTCTTCTTTCTTGAGGCCTGCTTGTCGTATAATCTCTAATAACGTTCCTTTGTCCACCTCTTTATGCAGGGGAACAACCGTTGATCTCTTTCCATCTGCTGTTTCTTTAACGAGAATAACATGACTTCCTTTTTGCCTTACAGTCTGGAACCCCACTTTAGAAAGCATTTTTATAACTTCTTTACCCGAC
>DUFX01000030.1 GCA_013331695.1 Candidatus Woesearchaeota archaeon | reverse complement strand
ATTTTTATAACTTCTTTACCCGACAATCTGGGAAGTTTTTTCAAATGTCGGTACCTCTATGCTGGTGATGAGTGCTTGTTCATTACTGACACCTTCAGGCATTCCCATCACTTCAATATGCAATGCAACCGCCTCTTTTAAGTTAGAAACCGCTTCTTCAATACTTTTTCCTTGGCTGACGACATCAACCTCAGGGCATAGTGCAACATATTGTTTTTCTCCTTTTTTGACAATAGCTGTGAGTTTCATATTCCTGTATGGGGCTCTTAAGTTTATATATTTATCGCATTATCGAGGCTAAAATTTGAGTTTCTTGGTATTCCTGGCTCGGTGATCTCTGAACTGCACCTATAAACGAGATTCAACTGAAGGGGAGCAAGGCGTTGGTGTATGGGAAGTAACCGATTATCCTTATTTTACTGTTTCAATGACAAAAAATGTTTCTGTTTGGCCAACATCTGGAATCTTACGCAGTTCATTCAGGAGCAAATTATTTACATCTTCGAGATCCTTAAAATGGCCTTTTAATAGAATATCAAACCGACCCGTGATATACTTTATCTCTTCGATATTGGGGAGGCAAAGTAATTTCTTCTTAAATTGTTCACGATTAGTAGTTTTACCCCAGGAACTTATGTGGTAACGAATAAGAACATATGCTGTAACAATTTTGCCTAATTTTTTAGGATCTGTTTTGATCGTATACTGTGAGATAATACCCTCTTTTTCCAACTTCTTTATTCTATTATGTACCGTTGCGACAGGAATCAGGGTTTTCTTAGCAATTTTATAGGTGGATAATTTAGCATGCTCTTTGAGTACTTCCAAAATCTTCAAATCTTTCTCATCTATTGCCATAAAGTTGTGTAAATATCTCATAGTATATAAACTTATGGAATAAAAATGAGATATTTCACCTAAAAATGGATCGTTAAGCTTAAATAAAATAGTCTCTTTATGGGTGCCATGAAACTTGCACCCCTAAGCGCATTGACAAACTGGCGGAAACACACGGAAACTCTAGCTGAAGGTGACGATGCAGAGATTGAACGAGACGGTCAACTGGACAAAAATGAACTCCTGCTATTGCAGAGGAAGTTGCACCATCTTCATCAACTTCTTAATACGCATCCGGAAGGTCTTTCTGATGAGATCTGTGAACAGATTTCTGATGGCTTTGATAATGTCCATCAGCAATTTTATCTTGAGGGTGTCCCTAGACCTGAACTTCCCAAGGCTAATCTAGCATATTATCTTTTTTTAAGGGGACTTAAGGAGGAGCGAGTTTTTGGTAGTCCAGTAAAAGCAAAATATCTTTTTCTCACTGCACACCATTTAGCAAAGAGGTGTGGTGATGTATCTAATAACGTGAGATATATTATTACTCTCCTAGGACTTCCCTCACAACTTCCATCCTACCACTCATTACATGAAGATGACGCAGATGACCTATCTTTGTCTAAGTTAAGAGATAACTTACAATGTACACTTTATTTCGCCAGAAACCCATTGACCAAAAAATCCGTGTATTATGTAGGGTCTCTTCACCCTAATGGTGGTGGTTTTGTCGCGTATACTGCAAACGTTGATCTTGAAGCAGTAGTTGAGGAAGGAGCACAAGTACTTGATTATGCAACCGTATCCCACGATGCAGTTATTGGCGGGACGTGTCGGGTGCGTGGTCACGCAGTAATAGAACCTAATGCTAACTTATACGGAAATTTACGTGTTGGCGAATTTGTTGAGGGAAGTGTAACAAGTCTACATGTTCCGGTAGGTTGGTATGACAAGCCTGAGGAAATTGATGCCCTAAATCAAGCTCATATGGCTGAGCTTCGTGCTAGTCCTTTTGTTGATCGACAACAACGTTCATCCACGTCTACGATTCCTGAAGAGGGTCAAACATCTGCCAGGGAATCTCTGGACACCTTAACTTATTTTACTCAAATCGCTGAAGAATTCGCTGAGAAATATAGGGCATGGTTTCAAAGGGGCCTTTATACACCTACAGGAATCAAGATGGCGATTGGTTCAACATCTGGAACTACATTAGGTGGCTGGTTGATGTTTCAGGACGAAAGGAGTCTAGCATTTGGAGCATTGGGAATAGTCAGTCTTTTATGTGGGATCGCAGGTATTACTCACTATGGAAGGCATCGAGAATCTTATGAGCGTTTGCAGGAACAAGATGAACAAGGCAATCCTTGACTCCCCACAATAAAGCTTAAATAGGAGTTTTGTTTCCCTTATTTATTAATTGGTAGTTTGGGGGTTTACGTGATAACTGATCATTCAAAACGAAGATTTTTGTATGCTGTGGGTTTTGGAATTCCTGGTCTTCTTATAGCTGGATGTAGTGATGAACGTAAGGATTCTCCTTTTCCAGAGCATGATGCAGGTTTTGATGCAACTGTCTTTCCTGATGCAGATGCTACAGCTCCTATAGATAGCGGGTATGATACAGGTTCTGATGCTTCTCTTGGAGATGCTTCTGATACCTTGCTTGTTGACCGCGTTGCTCCGTTTGTACGTTTCTTAAGTCCATCAGCATATCCTGAATTATATCCTGATGTTGAACAAGGCATCTTTCGCTACGATGATCGTGTTGCATTCAGTGCAGGATGCTCTGATGCTGATTCCGGCATTGCTGCTGTTGTGTTTTCTTTTGGCGACTATGGTGAGAAAGCAGTGTTTGAGCCCGAAAATCGAGCGGTTGAGCTTCCTGATTTCACCGGCGCAGTCTATCATGGTGATTTTGGACGGCAGTTGAGGCCCGGATTTTACACGTTGCGCATTGCTGCACGTGATCGAGAAGGAAATGAAGGCCTTGATGAAGTTTCTCTTCAAGTGTTGGACTGGTCTGTTGATTCGATGGTTACGGATGTTCTTCAACTTCCTACACAAAATGTTGTCGGAAATCTCAGTTTTGGAGATTGGACACGAAGAATCAATAATGGAAGCGTTCGTGAAGTTTTCGGCGACCAAGCAAATCGTGTTACTGCATATCAGGCTCATCTTTTTGTTGAAGGTGCTCCACAACCACGTCCTGACTTTGTCAAACCTGTTTTGGGCGTATATCTTTTAGAAAGCGGACAAGATCCTTCTCGTGTCAATGTTGCGTATGAAGTACAGAATGAGGGTATGTATCATGGCGTTGCACGCGATGCTCCTGTGTTTGAAACACTCTTTGTTCAAGCTGATAGGGATCAAGTTCTCAATGCACTCAGCCGAGGTGGTCCTACCCGATGAAAGCGACCAAAATCAACCAACTCGTGGCACTTTTCATTATTGGCGTCTTCCTATTCTCTAACGTTGCTTTTGCAGCAGAAAGTACACCGTTCTTTAGCTCAAAGATTCCGATTCCTCTTCCCCAGAAAGCAAAAGATGCTTCAGGCCCTTTCCAGGAAAAAGAAAGTAGTAACGGAAGCAGCAACGGATCGAACGATAACAACGCAAAGAAAGAAAAAACCTCTCTTTTGAAGCTTCCTCAAACCGATAAGAAAAAAGAGAAGAAGGGCGAAGAAAAGAAGAGTGAAAAAGAGCATAAAGAAACCATTCCAACATTTCCAACTACAACAACATCATATATTGAAAACAGAAACGATCTTCCTCCTGAAATTGTACGAGTAACCAAACTGGGGCCCGTTTTTATCGATGAGGAATTTAGTTTTGAAGTAGAAGCTACTGATGAAGGCGGAGTAAAAGCAATTGATGTGAAATATGAAGATGGTAGTGTTGATCAGTATGAATGTCCACAAGAGAATGGTGCGTTTCCAGAACGTTGTATCGGAAACTTCACCCATCATGAATTGACTCCTGGTCAATATGGATATGACATCTTTGCGTATGACGAAGGCAACCGCTGGTTTATGAAGATTCTTGGTGTGGATGTTGAGGATAGGGCTATCCTTGATATTCATGACGTATACGTTGATGAAGAAGACGGTTTTCGCCCAGGAACTGAGGTTCGTCTTGGTTCGGAAATTCGTTATGCTATCGAAACGCTTGTTTTAGATGATATCGAACCAACATTATCTTTTGATGGAAGAGAGCTTCGTATGCGTCATCGGCTTGATGGAAATTTTGATCCAGCAGTTATAGGACCACGACCCGACGGTCAGAATTACTATGTTGTTGATCCCTCTTTCACCTTTACGATTCCTGAAGATGCTCAACCCGGTAGGAAACGACTTCAGCTCCGTGTAGTAGCCCAAGCGAATAATAGGTTGCAATATGAAGATGTGTGGGATGATCATATCGTTGTTGGAGAACCTGATCGCGACGAAGACACGATTCTTGACATCGATGACAACTGTCCTGAAATTCCTAACCGAGATCAAGAAGATCTTGACGGTGATGTACTCGGAGACCTTTGCGATCTTGATGACGATAATGATACGGTGCAAGATGAAGACGATAACTGTCCTTTCGTACAAAATGACGATCAGGAAGACACTGACGGAGATGGTTTAGGAGACGTCTGCGATGATGACGATGATGCAGACGGTATAAACGACGGTGACGATAACTGCCCTCTTGATCCTAAGGTCGATCAAGCAGATGCTGACGGCGATGGTCGTGGCGATGTCTGCGATGACGATATTGATGATGATGGAGTGGACAATGTTCTTGATAACTGTGACTTCGTTGCAAATTCAGGACAAGAAGAAAGTGCTGATGCTGACGATGAAGGAGATGCTTGTGATAATGATGACGATAACGATGGAATTCTTGATCTTGTCGACAACTGTCCCTTTATTATTAATCACGGTCAGGAAGATATTGATGCTGATGGTATCGGCAGTGTTTGCGATGATGAAGAACAAGAACCGCTTCCGCAAGGTTGGTTCCAGGTTCCTATCTCAGAACCCAACGATTTGCTTGAAATTCAAGAACGATTGGGGGCAGTGAAAGAAGTCTTAACTGAGTTTGATCTTCCAGGTTTAGAAGGAGGAAGAATAGATACGAGACATGGTGGAACTGATTATAACTCATACTTAAGATTTGAAGATACGCTCAATATTTCAAGTCCACGATATATTGCTTCGGGTGCTGTTTTATTTGAAGAAAATGAGGACGATGTAGTTGGCGATTATCTCAAATATGTTGATGGAGATACAATCCTGGAATACGAAATTGAATTTGAAGATGGTCTCCGTTCAACAGTGATCAATACCCAACTTGAGGACGTACTTGGAAAATCACTGTCCATCCTTGGTGATCTCTTTTATGTTCTTGATGCTGATGTCGTCAATACACGTTTACATCTCACACTCGCTCGGTCAGCTGTTCACGATATCCTCGTTGAAGGAGAAACAAGAATTTACACAGTTAGAGGTCTAGACTACGAAGTTTCGTTACCTATCATAGACGAACAAGATGATGTTGCTTCTTTTATGGTGAATGGACGCGCAGTTCATATTCACGAAGGAGAATATGGATCTCTAAGAAACGGCATGTTTATAGGACTTGTGCGCATCTTTCATGGCCGTGAAGAAAACCGTGCAGAATTTATCTTAACCGATCGCATGATTCGTTTTACTGATGATGATTATACTGATGATCTCTTTGATGATGGCGGTGTCATTATTAACGATGAAGATATTGAGGATGCCAAGGTTAAGTTACAAGGTGGGCTTGATGATGACGGCACCTTTGTTCTTGACAATATTTTGTACAGACTGAGAGCTGATTCTCGTCGAGGCGATATCTACATTCCACCAAGTGGAAAATTAAGCGAATTCCTTGATGAACCTGAGGGAATGTTAACTACAAGCTGGGATATTGTTTATGGGGGATTAGAAAATCAGGGTATGTCGCTTATCAGATTGAATGCACACAATGGTGACAGCTATTCACTGCAATTTACGAACAGTGAAGGTTTAGAATATAATGCCGATTTGGTGGATAACTCTCACGATGAGCATGCTTTCTTTAAATGGGGTGGTGACAATCAGGATTTGGTGTTTACTGAAGGCGAATTTGATGACCATAACAAAGAATTCTTGATCGATAGATATGATCACTTTGTTCTCACAAAAAATGATAAGACCCATATTTTAGGATACGACTCTCTTGACCTTATTAATCACAAAATGGTGTTTGAAGAAGATGGCGGGGAAGTTGACGATGTAGAATTCGAAGTTGACTTTGAACCTTCGGAAATTCCTGGTATTCTTGGTGCCGGAAGAATAACTGTCGGGGGAGAAGAATTCAGATTTTACATCTCAGATCCTTCTGAATCAGGATGGGGCGATGAGAATATTGGTAAATATCCTCTCGCTGTTGATCTTAATGGTGATGGGCAGTTTGGCGGAAGTGTTGATATAGTTGTTCAGGGTGGCGGCATCATTGACTTGCCAAATAATCAAGGACAACGAGAAGTAAATGGACAAGGAGATCATGCAGGTGAAAGCACCTTTGCTATCCAGGAAAATGAAGTTCCCATCTTTGTCGTTACAACAGCAGATAAATTTGATGGTCATGGTATCTTAGACAGTGGGAACGAAGAAAGACAGCAAATCAATATCTTGCAAAGACCTAATAATCGCGTTGATCTCGAAACAGTAGACCAGACGATCAATGATACGGCCGGCTTAACGGTAAGAAGGGATATCATCCAAGTATTGAAAATGGAATCACTTGACCTCGAAGATCTTGAACAAGGTTTATCACCCTACGGTCTTTTCTTTGAACAGGTAACTGAAGAGAATGATGTCGATGGTGCTGACAGTCTCACTATTGAATATCCACTCCGACAACGCGGTGCCCAAGTGTTTGTGACAATGGTAGGTCCTGCAAGGGAATCTGATCTTGATAGAGATGGCGTTATTGATAATGTAGATAACTGTCTTAATGACGTTAATCCTAACCAAGAGGATGCTGATCGTGACGGATTAGGCGACGCTTGCGATGATTTTAATGATCAAGACCTTGATGGCATCCTTGACGGAATGGATAACTGTCCTCAAGATGCAAACGCTGATCAAGCAGATTTAGATCAAGATGGTTTGGGAGATGCTTGTGATGCTGTTTTGCCATCTAAAATTGCTTTCATGAGTCTACGCGACGGAGATGCAGAGATCTTTACCATGAATCCTGATGGTTCAGAGCAAACGCCATTAACAGTTAATAATGTTGCTGATGACTTTCCTGATTGGTCACCTGATTATGGAAAAATTGTGTTTGCTTCTAATAGGGATGGTGATTATAATATTTATGTCATGAACTCTGATGGTTCTGATCAAAGACCCTTAACACCGAATGGTGTCGATGATCGTGATCCTGTCTGGTCTCCTGATGGTAGTACGATTGCATTCGCTTCTGCTCTTGATGGTGACTGGGAAATCTGGTTAATGGATACCAATGGCGGCAATCTTCGTCAACTTACGTTTAATGGTGCTGAAGATCGTTTTCCAACGTGGTCTCCTGATGGAGCAAAATTAGCTTTTTCACGTGAAAATAATATTTATGCTATGAATGCCGATGGCAATAATCAACACATTTTAATTGGTGGTGGTATCGAGCCTTCTTGGTCTCCTGCTAATGATAAGGTGGTATACGAATCTTTAGATAATTCACACGACATCTTCACTATAGACCTTAATAATAGTGACGTGGTCCAATTAACTAATACTAATGTGGACAACAAAGATCCAACGTGGTCTCCTGATGGCACTAAAATTGCTTTTGTCAAAGGAAACGAGGATGATATCTATGTCATGGGCGCAGAAGACGGAGAGCAGGGAGGACTTCAGAGACTTACATTCAATGGCGATCATGATCGCGCGCCATCCTGGTCATAAACCCTTCACCCCCTCTCCCCAATTTCCTCATCATCTCCAAATCTTCTCTTTTTTACTCTTTTTCTAATATTCTTATCCACTTTTAATGACTTTTAATGTCCTCACTTCATCTCCTCAAATTCCCCAATAATCCCGTCTTCTGTCGCCACAATACCTCATCAAAAATACACCAACAAAGTAACAACATTCGTGTCGTTAAAATACCGAATCATAGAATATCAAACACTCTAGAGTTGTCGACACGATCCCTGTCAACTCCATCGAACTCAAAAAACCTAAAAACGCCTAAAAGCTTCAAGCGTTTATAGAAACTTTTTGGTCACTTTCTTCGGGTTCTTCAGCTTCATGATTCCGCTGTTGTGCATCAGCAATTTTCTCGTTTTTGACTAAGCGTTGTAATTCGCTTATATATCGCTTTGTCAATTCAATGTGCTCTTGAAGCACGGTTGTACTCCGTTCAAAGGTCTGCTCAAGCGTGTTGCCATTGAGCTTATACCCGACGACAACTTTGCTGTCTGCAATATACGTTGTCTTGGTAATAACCTTCAATGCAGTCCAGCGATGCAGGTAATCATACATCGTTTGTCGAGTGATTCCTGCATAGTATCCCATCTCTTCTACCGTCATCACAGCAAGATGCGGTTGTTTCATGCGGTAGCTTGCTTTTGCCCGTTCGTAGAACTCCAGCAGAACGCGGTGCATTTTTTCAGTTGCACCTTTTTTTCTTGGCATTAAGCCCATACGGGCCAGAATAACCATTGCTAACTCTTCACTCGTGGGGTTCATACTTGATTCATGGTTTTGGAGAACGATCTTGTGTTGTTTGAATGTCCTCACCTCCGTGTTGTGCTGAATATTTATCCCTATATAATGTTATTGAAAATTTGCGCAGGGTTGAAAATCTCGCACTTCAGTGCGCAAATTTTCGATTCCAAAAATGTTCCCAGTAAAGTGCGAGCCCGTTAAAACCCCGTGCTAAAGCGCGGGGTTAGGGCGAGCATATCAATCGTTTGGGAACATTTTTGTTATTTAAACCTTTCCTCAAATCTCGACATGTGTCGTCAAAAAGCCAAAATGTTTTGAGCGAAGAGAGAAGGTTTTAGCACTACAATATTGCTAGGATATTTTGAGCAAAAATAAAAGATTTTTGTTTTGTTTTTGTTGTATTTCTGGAGTCTTGTAAACCAGCACAACATTTAAAAATCAGAGCTGACAAACTAAGGCTATCAATCTGAGGTGATCTTATTATGGCAGCACGAAAAGCACGAATAGCTGGTTCTTATAAAGAAGCATCCTCGACAGGGAGAGCTCAAAGACGTCTTGATGCCAGAGCTACAGACTTAGGGGATACTTTACGCGCACGAAAGGAATTGACTCCTGCAATGCGTATGGCAGGTCGTACCAAAGAACAAGGCGCTAAGAAACGGAATGTCACTCAATGGCGTTAATATAACTGATTTTGAGGTGTAATCTTATGGCAAAACAACGCGTTATCGGTAAAATACGACATGGCGGTCAGTCACGTACAGCTGAACGTCACGGAGCAATCAGAAAAGCAAAGGGCCTTTCTCCTGAAGTTCCTGCTGATGCAGTTCAAAGGATTGATTTCAAGAAACGTTCAAGTAAGCGCAATGTAACCGCTTAATTTTTTGTTTTTATTCTTTTTCTCATCCTTTTCCGCCATTATTCTTTTCTCTTTGCTTAAAACTTCTTAGCAGACTGCATTACAGCCCTGTTCTTTCATTCTTTTTCAAACTGAAGGATAAACCATGGCTGAAACAAGCTCTTTTTTGTCTCATGTTTTGAGTTTCTCAAAAATTCGGAATCATTCCGAATTTTGGTTTTTTCAAAAACCAAGAGATTCGTGCATGATCTCCAAACGTTTCTTTCCTGTATACAAAAATCGCCCAAAAGAAGACATCATCCCGACTTTTTCGCAAAAAGGAGTTTGAGGGGTCTTTACTGGAGAAGCTCCCTTCGAGAGTGGAAAGAGGGGCAAAGACGCAGAAAAGAGGGGGTTTGGGGTGGTTGTAGGGAATGATACCTGAAAGGGATACTGGTGGAGAAAAATGTGCTCTCTACTCCATCAATCCAACGCTCTGTTTTTCTTCGTTTCTAAGGCGTTCGAATATCTGGTATGCTTGCGGATGATCCTTGGCGAGTACCTCTTCTATTTTTATTCCGATGGGATCATCAAGGCCATACGTCCAAGACGTAAGAGCGGGGTAAAACTCGAGAACGGAATTTGTCCCTGCTTTCTTCGTTTTTTGAAAAAATATCGGCGGAATGATGTTTCGCTCATGCAGAACTTCGTGAAGAAGACAAAGCAAGTATTGAAGCATACCTCTCCGGTCTGGGAGAGCGGGAGTTCAGAACACCGCTTGGAAGAGTTGCTTATCAAACTGCCCGTGGTGGATTTAATGAAATTGCTTCTTTTAGGGTAGAAGATGAGAGGTTTGGAAGAAATGAATTTTTAGATGGTGTTGGTGTTGGCGACGCTACTGGAGACGGCCTTTCTGATGTGGCAGTAAGCTATGGCGGCAATACTGGGCGTGTCGCTGTTTTTGCACAACTTGGTGACGGGACTCTCGCGGTTGACCCGATTGCTTATCGAGTGACTGATATTCCAAATGCTGTTGAGCTTGGGGATGTAAACGGTGATGGCAAGGATGATGTGCTTGTTCAGCATGACAGTTTTATGACACTATCAGTTCTGACACAGAATGAACACGGTCTGCTCAACGAAGCGCAAAGATATGATTTTCCTTGGGGTCAGCACCTTAACGAACACGCCATGTCGCTCGGCGATTTGAATAGTGATGGCTGTACTGATGTTGCTATTGCAAACCATGCCGGGAATGATGAAGGATTAGTCGTCTTTTATCATGTTTAAACTAGTTTTTTTAAAATAGAAAATGTTGCATATGTACCTTTCTCTCACTTTTAAGCTTTGTCAGGCTTACATGTTCCTTTTGCACAGGTAAAGGTTAGGTCAAGCTTCTTTTCTTTATTCTGCAAGCGGAGAGCAAATCCTTTGGCAACATCGGCACCTTCAAGAGGTATATCAACCAGAACCTCTTCAACATCCTCAAGTTCAAATGTGCCAACTTCACCCCTTTCTACTAAACTCTCAGTGATTATTGGTTGTTGCAGTGCAATCCCTTTGGTGAGTGTCACTCTCTTTGAGGTGATAATTGCAGCGCTGTCAGAGAACTGGTTGTCCTCGAAATAGGATATATACGGATACCTCTGTTCAATGCGATAGTAAGGGATTGTGTATCCTTGTGTTCCTTTAACAACAGCAAAATGCAGGACTTCTTTTGTCCAGCCAGATTCCCGTGCATTCGCCGGCTGATCAGTTTGTTGCTTATCACTTGTCATCTCTTGTGGTGAGCTTTGCTTCGTCATCTTGATTGTCTCTGATGCCTTTGGTCTTTTTCGCACACTCTTCACCAAGCTACCGCTAAACTTTGCAGCGTGTTCTCTATACGACCCGCCAGGGGCCTCCATAATTTTCTCCATACATTGTGCATCTACGTTCCCTGTCTCTTCAAGGATGCGGTAACATAACTGTCTCTCATTTACTAGTCCAAAAAACCACTCTTTTCCTTCATGTCTGTCAAGATGTCGCATTATCGAATTGGAGGTTGGGCGAACTGTTTCCGGAACCGTTCTACAACCCCCTGCGTTAGGGATCTCTTCAAGAACAGAATCCTCTGGCTTATCATACAGACCGACAAGCACATCACCTTCTCCTCTCCCTATGAGATCCCCCCACCATGCCACTGCAAGTTTTTTGTTATCTGCACAGTTAGGGAATCTAGCTGTCTTTTTGTTTAGTTCATTCTCATCATACTCATCTGCAAGAAATCCAAACGCATGTCCCATTTCATGAGTGAGTACCGCGGGGCTCTTGAATGACTTCGTTCCCCGCGCGATAACTATTTCATGAGTACCCATATCAGTCTGGGCTTTCGGAGAATTTATAAAACAAAGCGTCGTTGTAACCTTACTATTGAGAGGGCAAAAATGTTCCTCATCTTTTGAGGCTTTTGTTACGCACCGAAAATAATTCTGGTCATTAAACGACATTTCTATCATTTCTTCATCACTATGATAAGGGTTAAATGAGGCGAACCAGAGATTGAAACGATTCCTATTGTCAGAGAATGGTTTCTTGGTAAAAAGTCCATTCTGCGGAAATGCGGGGTGCTGGAAGAAGTTGAGCATCTTGAGCACCATAAACCTTTGCTCTCTGAGGGAAAGATCATCAGGAGTTCTTGTCATAACAAAGACGAGGTTAATTCTTTTTTTGATTCTTCTGTCCGCGATATTAAAGCCCGGAACGAGTTCTTCAAGACCTTCACAGCTATCAGGTAGGATTGGTGAAGGCTTGTTCTCAGTACAAATACCCCCTTCACATTGTAAGCCCTGTTGGCAACTGCTTGTTGAGGTACAATAATCAAATAATTTTGAGGTATCACACATCCTTGTTCTGCCTATTCCTTCGATGCACCTTCCTGATTCACACTGCTCATCGCGTTTGCATGGCTCTGTTGGCTTCTTAAGCATATTTGCGCATCGTCCATAAAATGTTGAACTACCAGGCATATTAGTCTGTCCATGATATCCTAAATAAGTGGTCCAAACAGGAAGACAGATTCCTGATCGGCATTGAAAGTCCTTGTTACAGATATCATTAGGATCAAGAATCCCCTTCTCAGAGGGAAATGAACATTTATCCCACACACAACCCGGACCCACTAACTGGCACCTTTCGCAAGGATACCTTCTTGAGCAATCAGTTAATCTACAACTTGTGTAAAAACCCGACTTACATATTCCTTCCTGACAAAGGACATAGGGTGCAACGTAATTTCCCTCACAATCCCGATCAGTCACGCATTGGTTCCCTATTGTATTAGGCATAATCAGTCCTGTTTCATAAGGTATACATGCCCCTTCCTGACAGATGAGGTTACTGGGGGGGCCTTGAGACTGAGGCTCCCTACAATCCTGATCAGTCATACATTGTCCTGCACCAGGTATAACTCTCCTTGGGTTTGACGGCCATTCACTACACACACCATCTTGACACGCCAACCCGAAAAGGCATTGGCTGTCCATCTCACATGCCGCGCCTGCGGGCAAGAGAGGCACATGTTCACATTTATTTGTATCAGGATTACAGATCATTCTGCCTTGACAATCAGTATCTGTTACGCATGAGCCATCACTCCCATAGCGAACGCATAGATGTTCTCCCCCGCACATAGAACTTACAGGACATTCAGCATCACTGAGGCAACTATCTACCTCCCCAACATGAGGCGGAGCCGGTCGTTCCGGTATTGCTTCACAACCACCTGCCTCATTACAAAAATATCCTTCTGGGCATTGACCGTCCCGTTCACAAGTCACACAACGCCCACCATCACATAGGGGGTACTCTAATTTACAATCATTTTCAGTCAGGCATGCACCGCAAATCCCCCTAAAACAGTTGAAATCAAGATCGCAATCACTGTCTGCTCTGCATTGCTGTAATTCACGTTCTGCCATGCCAGTGACTTGTAAGCTATCAACTTTTATATTCTGATTAATAAGACTTACAACAAATAAGATTGCCATAATAATAATAAAGTAGGTGGCTCTTTTTTTCATAAATGAAATAAATGGAACTGTTTTTATAAATTTTTTCTGTTTTTCTGCTGTGTTGTCATATCCTTCACTTTTTCCCGTCTTTTTATTCTATTTTGCCAGAATCTCGTAACGATGCGCTCACTTTCCTACGCTTCTTTCGTCATTTTCCCAAAATTTTTTTTCAAATCAGTTTGAGGGGTCTTTACTGGAGAAGCCCCTGGACATGATAAAACTGACCAGAAAAGCAGAGATGACGATAAGTTGACTTAATCTAAACATAGATACACTTAAATATCTAAACATACATACACTTAGATATGGTGACCAAAACCATTACCATTACAGAAGATGCCTATAGAATTTTGAAATCTTGGAAGCAAGGAAGCGAAAGCTTTAGTGAGACCATACGTCGTAAAGGGAAACGGAGACCCCTGAGCGACTTTTACGGAATCCTGAGCAAAGAAAGCGGAGAACGGTTTGAACGGGCGATTATGGATATGCGCGAAAAACGGAATATACTCCACCAAGAAAAGCGAGTCAAACTTAAACAAGCCATAAAAGAGCATTATCATGACCTGTCTTGAAACGAGTTTTCTTATTGACCTTTTTCGCGGTAAGGAAAAAGTAAATAAGCTTATGGATGAACTCAACAAACACGAAGAGCAACTTACGGTTGCAGCTCCCACTATTATGGAATTGTGGTCAGGTGCACTGCTCGCAATTCATTCTGAACGTGAAAAGGCAAAAATCAATGAACTTCTTCAATTTACAGATGTTCTTACTCTCGATGAAAAAAGTGCAAAAATAGCTGCAGAAATTGAGTATGATTTAGAACAAAAAGGGCAGATCATTCAACTTGAAGATATTCAGATTGCAGCGATCGCCAAAGCACATGGCGAACAATTAATTACTCGCGACGAACATTTTGCAAGAATTCCCGGGTTGCGGGTGTTGAAGTATTAACGTACTATTCAAATATTAACTATCATCCTTTTCTCTTCTGATCTCTGACAACTATTACAATTCGTCTCTGGACAGGATGAGGGGGTTACCTGATGTTTTGCACCCCATGTTTTCATTGCAACAACAAGACCATTCAATTCACCGCCTTTCTCAGTCAAGAGATATTCCACTTTCAAAGGATGTTGTTGAAGAACGGTTCTCTGGAGTAATCCTTCATGTTCCATTTGCCGAAGCCGTATTGAAAGAATCTTATTCGTTGGTTTTTTCACTGCTTTTTTCAATTGATTAAAACTGGATTGGGGGTGGTGGTAGAGCTCCTGCAGGATCAAGAAGGTCCATTTCTTTCCCAATAAGGTATTGACTTCATGCAATCCGCATCCCATGTGTATCAGAAATGATACCTTAATTTTAAATATTGTGAAGTTTATAGCCTCTCAGACCACATAAAAGACTGTATTCGGAGGTGTGAGATGGACAATTCCAAAAAAGTCGAATGGATTCTTCGCATCGGCATTGCCGGTGAATTTCTCGGCCATGGCGTTTTTGCCTTGCAAGTCAAGCAGAGTTGGCTGAGTTATTTTAGTGTGGTGGGCATCTCGCCTGAAACTGGTGCAGTGCTTCTCCCACTCATTGGTATTGCTGATCTTGCCGTAGCCTTCTTGATGCTGGTGAAACCTTTGAGAGCTGTGCTGGTTTGGGCAACGTTTTGGGGCTTTTTGACTGCACTCATACGACCTTTAAACGGTGAACCGATCTGGGACTTTGTCGAGCGCTGGGCAAACTGGGCTGCACCGCTGGCGTTGCTGTATTTGAGAGGCATTCCAACACGTGTGAAACAGTGGTTTGAGTGAGTCTTCGTTTGAGTAAGCCTTTGTGCTATCCCATTTTTAGTTAACATTGTAGATCCTGCCTTTGGCGAGGTCTATGTACAAACTGAGTTTTGAGAAGCGGATTTGGATTGTGAAGCAAGTTCCGAATGGTATGCCCATCAATAAAGTGGCTCTGGCGCAGAAAGTAAGCCGGATTACTGTTTATAAGATTATGGAAGTCCATAAAGAGTATAGTTTGGATGGTCTGAAAGATCATAAAACTGGCCGTTCAGAGACGGTGTTGAACCAATGCTGGAATCATCATTCTTGATTTGCGTCAACGTTTTGGTTATGGCGTATGCTGTATTGAGCATCTGCTCAAACTCAAGGGTTTTTCTATTAATCATAGGCAAATAGAAAAATTGCTTGTCAGGAATGGTCTTGTCATTCCTAACGTTAAGAAACAAAAGCTATAATGACTGATCATGGAAGCACCTATTATGCCAATCACCCAAACGCGATCCAAGAAAACACTGAATTTCGCAAAACACTTGATCTCCCTGGCATCAAACACTGTCTTGCTCGAATCAACAGGCCGCAAACAAACGGCAAAATAGAACGCTTTTTCCTAACCTACAAAACAGAATTTCTTACCGGCAGTTTCTCCTGTCTAAAAGACTATATAAAACACTACAACGAAGAAAGACCGCACATGAGCCTTGCACTACAAAACCCCGCTTCAAGTGTGGACTGAACTAGCGTCACGTTAACCAGTTACGTGATGTTAACAAGTTTCGGGATAACAGACAACGAGAAAAACACCCATAAGAACAATATTTAAAAAGATACTATGGCTTAATTATGCCATGATACGTCGAGCGCAGGTAAGCCCCTTCATGATTATTGGCTTGCTCCTGTTCTTTTTCTTTGTCATCATTTTGTCTAATCAAGACGCTGTTGTTCAACGTGCCCAACGACCTCAAGAATTATCTTCTGCTTCTGATGTCAGAATCTATGTAGAATCCTGTTTGCAGAAGACCGCTCAAGAAGCCCTTCTTGAAAATGGGCGGCAGGGTGGTTATTTTCTCCTTCCAGAATATGCAACCACTAATCTTACTGAAAACGTCCCCTATTACAAAGAAGGCGGCGTACTACTCATTCCAACTGACCAAACCATCGCTGGTGAGGTGGGAAAATATGTTGATGCACTGCTTGATATCTGTCTTGGTGATTTTGAACCATTTAGAAAACAAGGGCAGGAGATCAGTTTTCAACCGCCACAAACAGCAGCACTTCTGACACGCGATGGTACCCTGCAACTTGTCACGACGCTTTCGGTCAGCATCACCAAAAAAGAGAAAACGACCACGCTTCAGGAGTTTACTGTGGATGTTGATGTCACCCAATCTTATGAAAATCTCCATCTTGCACGAACAATTGTTGAAACAATGGAAGGGAGCGACGTATGCGTAACCTGTTTTGCAGAGCAGGCACAGCAGGCAAAAGTGTTTGTTGGTATTCTGCCCAATTCAAATCAAACAACACTCTTTGAGCTGAGAGATGACAATTATACTTTCGACAATAAACCCTATTATCTACGATTCGGTGTGAAACATGAATAAAACCAAAAGTGTAGTATTATCCATTTTTGTTTTGTTATTTTTGCTATTTGTATTTCCCCTTTTTCATGCGCAAGAACTTCAAACGCTTACTGAACAACAAATCAAGGACATCCACTCCCAAAAACCAGAAGATATTGATTTTGCCAAACTAAGTCCTCAAGAAATAGCACAGTTAACCACGGTACAAAAACAAGGGGTGACTGCAGAACAAATCAAAGACCATCTCGAAAAAATTGACGATCTAAGCAAGTTTAAGAATGCCCAAACAGCATTGCAATTACATTTTGGAACAACGGTCAAAAGTCTTGGGCAAGGAGCAAAAATTACAGGAACTATTCTCCAAGCGACAACCGGTGCTGGCGAGAGCATAGAACTCTCGAGTAAACAAGGATGGGAACTTACCCTTACTGATAAAGGTGAGATTCTGGTAACACGTCCCCACGTCATTAACAGAAATCAAATTGCGAACACCGACGCATTTACCCTCACTGAGAATGTTGACCTTGTGCTTGAAGACGGAACAACGATCAAGCAAATCAAAAATATCAGCTTTAAACAAGGCAAAGCGTATGTTAAAAAAGGAAAAGAAGCAACAGTTGACGCCTATCACCTCTATGCGAAAGAGAATGAGGTTACCCTCTACTTTAATGAACTTCCTGAATCGCAAGAAAACTATTTCAGCATCCTTCCAGAAGGCATTTCCATCGGCACAACAGAAAGCGGCCTTGTTCACGTCGATCCCCAACCCGGAAATAAATTATTTGCCATGGTAAAAAGAAACTATGCCACTCTACCACCCTCACTTGTTCCTGACGATCGAGACACCCTTTCAATCCAAGTTTCTGATGGTGATGGTTTACAGGTAACTTCGCGTGAGGAAAGCGGGTTTACTCCTTTAATCACCCATCAGGATAAAAATGGCGCCGTACAAATAAGAACCGGAAGAATGGCCTTTCATCTTGAGTATGGAAAGATACTCGTGTCTCAGTCAAAACCCCTGCCTTTTGATAAACCGCTTGAAGAAATACCATCCAGCGTCGCTTTTGAACTGACTCAAGGCGCCACAACCTTGCGCACCAGCTCATCTAATCGTTTTGTCCTTTTACGCAGTGATACGGAAATAGCAGGCACCAATATGGGTTTGCGGGTGAGTAATTCAATTGACGTAAACAGCATGAAAACACGGGAAGATCTGCAGTTCAAATATCCCGCACTCACTTTTGCAATAAAAGATGTCGATGCCGAAATACAACAAATAGAAACAGCCCTGCAGGAGATCGCAGAAGGAAAACTGGAAGCTCTTCTTACTCTTGGATTAGTTCCGCGGTTGGAGCATCTTAAAACAATTAAGATTCAGAAGGTGAGCAGTAATCTGGTGCAGTTTATTGATGAATGGCTGGAGCAGAATACCGAACGGGCTAAAAAAATAACTGGGTTTGTATTTGATGGAGACTTTAATGCTGCTGCGGGGGGCGGGGAAGAGACAGGGAAATTTGTTTTTGGAGAACGACTGGTTGATGCCTCAACTCTTCTTGAACACCCAATACGGGGGCGAACGCCATCCCAGATTGTTGATCATGAATACGCCCACCTTCTTGATAATTATATCATCCGGGATGAAGAGCACTACCCGCGCGAGATACGGGACCGACAGGGGGTCGAGGCAAGGTACAACCAGCTGCTTACTTCGGAATTTATTCGCCTAACACAAACCGAATCTTTCAAAAAATTAAGGGGCGAACTTGATGCATTTCAAACACGCATCAATCATTTAGGGAGTTTAAAAGAGGGAAAAGTCACTCTGGCTGATATAGAAGAACAATACGGGAAAATTCCCCCAGAAGAATACGCCCCCTATGACGGAAGCTTTTTACACAACACACAGCCACTCATCGGAATGCCGTTGCTTACCTTGGAGATTAATGAGCACTTACAAACACTGGAAAATATCCCCAGTGTTATCAACGACATTCGAGCGGGATTATCGGGAGCCGCAAACAAATACCCGCCGGCACGAAAATATGAACAAAAATTCGACCAGTTTATCAGAGAGGAAACAGGACTGCCACCGTATGCCTTTAAGGATTATGGCGATGCAGAAGCCAACCACAAGTTCGCTGAAGTTTCCTCAACACTAACTGAAATCGATCGTGATGTTGCACGAAGAAAAATAGCGCAAGGAAATGATTTTTTCAGGCAAGCAACGCAGTTGGCATATGACACGGGGAAAATGAGTCGAGAAGACTATTCTTATCGGATGGAGAACTATTGCGCAAGAAATCCATGTGGGAAATGTGTAATCTACACCTTAACCTGCAGGCCTGAGCCTGCAGTACCTTAAACAACATCCTCTTCAGCAATGACCATAAAGTCCCCGACTGCAATGACCGCGCTGTACGGGATGAGGACGTTGTCATCCTTGTCCTTTTCCAGCTCAAGTTTCTGCGAGTATGGTGTCGGGCCGGTCAGTACGATATGGATAAGTTCACCGGTCTTGGTCTCGAAAATAACATCACCCACTTCGCCAAACCGCTTGCCGGTTTTTGAAACAATAGTTTTACCAATGATTTGCTTGGAAAGATTCTTGCCATAATCTTTCTACTTTGCCGTTTGTTTGCGGGTTCTTTATTTGTGAGGGGATTACTCGTATGCCTTTACTTTGACAATAGTGCTGGAATTTGCTTGTTTCTTCTTCATTATTACTGACAAAAGCTGAGCCGCGGTCAGTGTTGACTTGCTCAATTTTACAATCAAATTCTGCCAGCTTTTGCTCAGCAACTTTGAGTGTACTTATAGCATTCTCTGCATTGGGGCTATCGAACTCGCCACCAGACAATATTCGACGACAAGCATCATCGAGCCAGAAGATACAAGGGGGGTCATTCTCCGTTGTGCGGTGATAATCAGCATGAACCAAAGATCCCGTATGCTCCCGTTCATATCTGCCCGCTTTCTCTTTTTTTTCTTGGCTGGTTCATCCCAGATCCACCCCTTGTTCTTCATAAAACAATAAATCTTGTTCTTTGGAGCATAATATCCGCGCCGTTTAAGCTCAAAATAGAGTAATCTTGGAGTCAACAATGTCTCTTTATAACATTCTTCAATACGTTTTTCCTGCTCGTTAGACAGAGCAGTTCTAGGCCGCCTATCCTTCTTAAGTTCCGGATATTTTTTCGTTTCCCTATACTCCTGTACGAGCTGCTGGACTCTTCGTCCAGTTACGTTGTAAACACAAGCCACCTCTTGCGGCTTTTTATCATGTTTGGCCACTTGATCCACCAACCATTTAACTCTCTTTTTGTTAAGCTTAGTCATAGCAGGAATGACTTCCCTGCTTATAAATAGTTGGCGAAATAATTTCTGGACACGACAGTTTGAGTAAGCCTTAAATACTCTTTCTTTTTTCTTTATTTCATGGACCGAAGAACATTCTTACATTGGGGAGCCTACAGTTTAGGTGCGGGTGTTGCACTAATAGCAGGCTGTGGTGGAACCGAGAAAGAAGTCCAAGTTGTTCAT
>DUFX01000029.1 GCA_013331695.1 Candidatus Woesearchaeota archaeon | reverse complement strand
TGTTTTTGTTTGGCCTTCGAATTGCGGCTCAGGAATTTTAACAGATATCACTGCAGTGATACCTTCTATGGAATCATCGCCGCTAATGCGCTTGGCCTCATCCTTTATTAGTTTGTTTGTGCGTGCGTATTCGTTAAGTGCGCGGGTGAGTGCGGCTCTGAATCCAACTTCGTGGGTTCCGCCTTCTATGGTTTTTATGTCGTTTACGAAACTGTAAATATTATCTGTATACGTATCATTATACTGGAGCGCGAATTCACATTCAATTCCATCTGCCTTTTTTTCCGAGTAGATTGCAGGATGGATTTTGTTCTTGAGCCTGTTAAGATGCTCGACAAATGCCTTTATTCCTCCTTCGAAATGAAATACCTCTTCCCTGACCGTTTGCTCTGGTGCAGGCCTTTCGTCCCGGAATACAATTGTTATTTGAGGATTCAGGAATCCTAGTTCCATAAACCTCTCTTTCAAATATTCAAAATCAAAGTCTGTTACTGAAAATATTTTTACATCTGGTTTGAATCGCACTATTGTTCCGCGGTACGTGGTTGCTCCGACTTCCTTTGCATGGGAAACAAGTTTTCCATATGCGCAGCTTTGATTGAATTGCTTTCCGTCTCTGTGGACTTCGATTTCCATTCTTTCACTAAGTGCATTTACTACGGACATGCCGACTCCATGCAGTCCTCCGCTTACCTTATAAACATTTTTTTCGAATTTTCCGCCAGCGTGAAGAGTAAGTGAAATTGTTTCCAGCGCTGATTTACCGGTTTGGGGGTGGATTCCAGTTGGTATTCCTCTGCCGTCGTCTTTTATACTTGCAGAGCCATCCTTGTAGATCGTAATCGCTATGTTTTTGCAATATCCTGCAAGGCTTTCGTCTATAGAATTATCAACTATTTCGTAAACCAAGTGATGGAGGCCTCGTTTTCCAGTATCTCCTATATACATCGCAGGGCGTTTCCTGACTCCTTCTAATCCTTCCAGAACCTGGATGTCTTTTGCTGTATAGGAGTCTGATTCGTTGGTCATTTTATCATCAATTTGCCATCAATTTTGTTGCCCAATCTTAGCACTAAACCTTGTAGATTTCCAGGTCTCACTAGTGTTAATTTTTATTGTATTGAAATTTCTAAATTTCAATGCTGAAAAAATTTCATAAAATTTTTTTCCATCGCCGTAGATTATGGGTCTGTCTTAATTTATTTTTAAGCGCGTTTTCAACGAAAATACTATGTAAAAAAGGGTTTAAATACCAGTGTTTTTCCTGTGCTTATCCGAGTCCAAAATTGAGTTATAAAATCTGTTAATGTGGTTATTTAAATATTTCGCACCAGAATAATTATCATGGTTAAGTTTTACGAGCCAGAGCGACCGCGAAAACTGTCCAATGAACTGCGCCAGGTTTCCCATTTCAACCAGCCCGTGCTGATGGAAAAGCATCCGATTACGGTTGCACAGGTACGTACTGCAAAAGGAGAGAAACTCCACGAGTGCGTGCTTGTTCATCCCCGTTATGCTAAGGAGCATCTCAGTCCTTCTGTTTATGACATCATAACTGTTCTGGGATACAGAAATGGCAGGAGCATTGATGTTTTATTGGATGTTCCGTTCGAGCATGAAGGCAAACAATATGGCATTCTCAATTTCAAAGGCGCAGGTGCGCGTGCGCTGGATAAAGACCCCTATGGTTTCATCCATCCAACGAAATGGTATGTTTCTGCCAAGGGCTGGATTCCAGTGGAGCGCGCGGATGCGGATTTCATGAGGTGTTTCGGCGCACTTAAACGAAGGGACGCGTATAACGAACAGCGCGACAAGCTTTTACCTTCATTGGGGATTCCTCAGGCTCCGCATGTTGCCGCAAATCCGTTTCCAGATGCGCTCAATAGTGCGATTTACGCGGAGGCTGGAGAATGGCCAAAGCACAGGTTCAGCCAGCTTGTGCGGGCATTTGATACGAATATGCGCATGAGCGACATTACGAATACGGCAATAAATCCGTTCGCTGGTTTGGATACTTCAGCAATGGAAAGATTGGTTAGGGCGCTTGCAAAGATTGATGCACAGGTTCTGATTGCTCAAATCCGACTTGCAAGAAAATGCCTAATGCTTGGAATAGCCGGAGATATTGATGAGAACCGCTTTTTCAACGGACAGTTTACAGATGCAGAAAACTACAAACTTGATCCGTTTAATTCAAACGGATTAAATGACTCAGCCCGTTTTGTCATAAACACAATGCATTCGTCTTCTGATGCCATTACCATGTCCGTGCAGTCTAGTAGGATGCGCGAACGTATGCACAAAATTTATCAAGATTCATTCTGCCGATGCGTTGACAGCCCATTGTTTACCAGGGATTACATGCAAGGCGATTACGTATACGCTGTACGTACTGTGATTCGGAACGGGTTCCTACTGAAAAATTTTGAACGGATTTTGTAGCGAGTGAAGACTTATGGTCAGTTTAATCAATGCCCAAGTTTGCAATGCCAGGCGCGTGGTCAGGTTAATCCATAAATCCTATCCTGTAATTGCCGAGGAATCCTTAATCAGGCTTGCAAAGGTGCCAGCATCTGCCCCCTTGCATAAAAGCGTGCTGGTCCATCCAAGATATGTTGAAGGCAGGCGGGATATTGACCATGTCATTATCGAAGTCCGGGGTCGCGTGCGCGGCAGAACAATCGATGTTTTGCTGGATGAACCGTTTGAGTTCGATGGCAAAGAATACGGGATTATGAATTTCAAGGGGGTTGGCGCTGATGCGGACAGGGAGCTGGTGCTCCATCCTTCGTTGTGGTTTTGTAGACCATGGAAGGGCGACTCCGGACAATGGGGGCATGTCGATAGTGCTGGTGGAGATATCTATCGCCGCGTGTGGGGTGCGCTCAGGCGTTATGATGCGCGGGCAGAGTTTTGTAACGATTTATTGCCTTCACTAGGGGTTCCCCAAATACCGCATGTTTCACTAAATCCTATCCCGGATAAGCTTACCAGTAACATCCGGCGCATTGAGAGCGGACAAAACCACCATAATTTTTCCCAGCTCGTCCGCGCATTTAATACGAACATACGTATGGATGAAGTATCTCCTGCGGTGCTGCATTTATTTGAACCGCGCGAGCTGGCTGTCCGCATCGCAAGGATTGACGCTGCATTACTGGTTGCCCAGCTAAGGCTTGCGATGAAAGGAGAGATGCTCTCCATGATGGGATCTAGCAATGAGAACCGCTTTGTTGACGGGGTTTTTACCGATGCGGAAAATATGATATCGGATTCGTTCGACCTGCACCAGTCAAATAGCCTTATTGTGGAGATTTTACATGCTTCAAAACGGTTTTTCTCTTGTCTGGACATACTTGGTTCCCATTATCTGGTTTACCTTTCGGAGTTTGAAACTTTCATCCGAAGCAGGTTTGAAATAGGAGAGATCGAAAGAAATGTGCCGACGGAGACATTCAGTTTCATCCGAATCCTGCTTAAGGCGCACGAGGCTCGGTTGCAGGAGATTCCGGAAGTTCCAACCGCGCCCCAACATATTTAAATATTCTCCTTCAGAACATAATATAGCTTATTCTCCCGGTGATTATGATGGATAGAGAACTGAGTAAGGACGAAAAGGATAAAATAGTGCAAACTGGAACCACAACTGTCGGTCTTGTGTGCAAGGACGGAATTGTTCTTGCGTCTGATCGAAGAGCAACGATGGGCTTTTTGATTGCAAGCAAGGATATTGATAAGATTTATGCAATTGATGATCACATAGCCATGACCATAGCAGGTGGCGTTGGAGATGCACAGTCACTTGTTCGCTGGATGACCTCCGAACTCAAGCTATACAAACTTAGAAATGACAAGCGACCTTCTGTGGAAGCAGCGGCTACGCTTCTTGCTAATATATTAGCAAATTATAAATTTTATCCGTTCTTTGTCCAGCTGATTATTGGCGGGGTTGATGAAACCGGAAAAGGAAGACTTTTCAGCGTTGATATGCTCGGCGGAGTGACAGAGGAAAAATGCACTTCAACCGGAAGCGGCTCTCCAATAGCATATGGTGTTCTGGAAGAGCTTTACAAGGAAGACGAGAGCATTGATGATAATCTGCGTATCGCAGCAAAATCAGTTGCTGCTGCAATGAAGCGCGATGCCGCAAGCGGGGAACGCGTTGACTTGGTGATAATAACTAAAAATGGATTCAAGAGATATGATAAACACGAGATAAAAACCATCATGGGGGCGTAATTGCGTTCTGGGTTTCCAGTTCCGCGTTTCGGGCCGTGTTCGGGTTTCGCGTCTTGGTTTCGTGTTCGGAATTTTGTTTTTATTTTTCTGCGCGTTTGCGCTTCTCTTTTGTTTTTTATTTTTTCCGCAGGATTATTCGGGTTTGTCTGAGTTTTATTCCTCCAAAATAATTAGAGATAAATTAGAACCAACATACAAAGAAAGGTGATTTTGTTGCATTATAAAGATATAGAAAAAACCGTTATTGAGCTTATGCCAAAAGAATGTCAGGTTACGAAGGTTGAGCCTGAAGGTCTGGTTACCGCTATTTATATAAAAAATATCAAGGCATTCTACCAGAACGATCAGTTGATACGGCAGCTTGCTGGTTCTCTGAAAAAGAAAATCGTTGTACGTGTTGATGCATCCGCACTTCTTCCAATTGAAGACGCAAAGAAAATCATAGAGGAACTTGTTCCAGCAGATGCAGGAATAAGAAATATCATGCCTAATCCAGAATTTTCAGAAATGCATGTGGAAGCTCTTAAACCAGGACTCGTAATCGGAAAGGGCGGTTCTGTTCTAAAAGAAATAATGCTTCGCACCGGATGGGCGGCAGTTGCCCTTCGCGCGCCGACAATGCCTTCTTCAACATTGGACGGAGTCCGCAAATCTATTATAGGTGATGCAGTTGATAGAAAGAAATTCCTGGTGAATGTCGGGAGAAAAATCTGTCAGCCAATTTCATCCAGCGACTGGCTACGCGCACTATGTCTTGGTGCTTTCAAGGAAATCGGGCGTTCGTGCTTTCTTATCCAGACTCCTAACAGCAAGGTTCTTCTGGATTGCGGTGTAAATACAGCAACCGGTGATCCAACAAGGGCTTACCCATATCTTAACATGCTCGGATTTCCGCTTGACCAGCTTGATGCAGTCGTCATAAGTCATGGTCACATGGACCACATGGGGTTTGTCCCTTATCTATATGAATATGGATATGATGGTCCGGTATATTGTACACCACCTACACGAGACATAATGGTTCTTCTCCAGCAGGATTATATCAATCTTGCAAAAAAAACATTTGGAATGGAGCCGCCTTATTCCAAAAAGGACATTCAGACGGAATTGAGGCATGTTATTACAATTGACTATGGGGAAGTAGTGGATATTACTCCAGAGATAAAGATGACTCTTTATAATGCGGGTCACATTCTTGGAAGTGCCATGGTCCATCTTCATATCGGAGAAGGAATGCACAATCTTGTTTATACAGGCGATATGAAATTCGGTTTTACAAAATTGTTTGAGCCTGCAAATACGGTCTTCCCGCGTGTAGAAACGGTCTTCATAGAAAGTACGTATGGTGGTCGTGCGGATATTATGCCAAATCGCGTTGATATGGAAACTCATCTCATCAATGTAATAAAGAATACAATTGCAAAACGCGGCAAGGTTCTCATTCCTGTTTTTGCAGTAGGACGAAGCCAGGAAATAATGCTTGTTCTTGAGGATTATTACAGGAGAAATCCAGATTTTAATGTTCCTGTTTACATTGATGGAATGGTTCTTGAGGCATCTGCAATTCATACCGCTTATCCAGAGTACTTGCGGGAGCAGGTGCAGCGCAGAATTCTTTCAAACAACAGTCCGTTTGAATCATCCATGATAAAGGTTGCAAAAGGCAGTGACAAGGAGGGAATCGCCACTGGGGATGACCCATGTATTATACTCGCACCATCTGGTATGCTTAGCGGAGGTCCGTCATACGAATATCTAAAGCTCATGGCAGACGATCCGAAGAACGCAATGATTTTTGTCGGTTACCAATCCGCGCTTTCACTTGGTGCAAAGCTGCAAAAAGGCCTGAAAGAAATTCCGATAGCAGGAGATGATGGCAGAACAAAAATCCTTAATGTAAATATGAGCGTTGAAACAGTTGAAGGATTTTCAGGGCATTCTGACAGATCTCAGCTTATGGCTTATCTTAAGAATCTTCGGCCGACGCCAGAGCATGTTTATACAATGCATGGTGATTGGGGAAAGACTGAGGAATTTGCCAGATCTGCAGCATTGATGCTGAGAAAAGATGGAAGAAGTCTGGCGGATTTGGAAGCGGTTAGGCTGAAATAAAACGTTGTAAACCCGTTTCTAGCCGTATAAAATCAGTTCTCATTTTTTCATTGTTTTTCATTATACGCGCGAGCATTTAGTCTGCCCAATTCGTTTATTACCCCGGATAGCATATATTCTGTTTTGCAGGGGTGTCCGTTCATTGCCTTCTCGAATACCACTTGCAAATATTTGCCTTCCCGAGTTACGCCATTCCCGAGCCTTGATAGAAGCTCGCGTGCTCTTTTTCCGATTATCCCTACATCGAGCTTTATTGCAAATTCCCTTACCATCACGATTGCCGCAGATTTTAAATAGTGCGATCCAAGGCCAAACTTTTTTATCTCATCAAGAAATCTGTGTGCGGCATCAACTCCCATTTCATTTCCGTTTTCATACAAGGCTGCATAGAGCCGCAGGAATTCTTCCTCTCTGGTTGTTATTGTTAAGTATATTCCTCCAGCATTTTCCGGAAGCATAAAGGCAAATCCGTAATCCGGGGCAAACTCCAGTGCTGGCTCTACATCGAGTAGTCTTACTGCGCCTGCAAATGGCATGCTTGCCAAGAAACTTCTTCTTATTTGCACCAGCGGAGCCTCGGCTTCTTGTCTGTCCATTGGTTCGTTAAGTGCCGCTTTCATATTCTTTCTTCTTAGAAGCCATGTTATCCTTGTAATAATTTCGTCATTGCATTCCGACCTCAAAGCATCTATGGTAAGGTGGGCTTTTAGTCTCATCTCATCCGTTATTTCCGTTGCACGCGATAATTTTTTCCAAAAGTTGCTTATAACTGCCATCCTTGTTTCAGCAAGTCTGTGCCTGATTAAACGAGCATATGTGGGTACCGAGGCATAATCATTCGGAACGTAATACTTTCCATCAAGTTCATCCAGTGGAATTGCAATATGATGATTCCCTCTATGGCATAGCGGAAGCCTTCTATTGCAAATTGGAAGCGCTCCGTTCACCAAACCAGATTCATATTCATTTCCGATTCTTTGATGGGTTATTCCTTTAGCGACTCCCCACCATTTTACCAGTTCTTCCAGTTCGTTTTCATATACATATAATCCATTTCCTTTTCCATGCTTAAATTCAATCCTGTATTGCTTTCCATTCAGTTCAAATTCTAGTAAGTGTCCTATTTTCAATGTAAAATGAGTAAATGCATGCGGGGTTATTCCCAACGCATCCGCGATCTGACGGGATGTTTTTATTCCACAAGCCTCCTGTTTTTTCAATGCCTCAACATCCTCGCGCACATATCTGTTCCTTCGCCCTTCAAAAACTATTCTTATATCGCAAACCTTTCCATCCAGAAGGGTATATTCAACGACATTTCGTTGAGCATTTATAAGGTTGTCAATTTCTACTTCAGTCGTCCCGAGCACTGTTGCCAGCTCTGCCTTTTCCATCAGTCCATGTTCTTTCTTTTCATTGGCTACACGCAGGATTTCCGCATCTTCTGGAGTTATGCGCGGCTTGCTTCTTCTATCCCGCTTGATATCAACACGCAGCGGATTTCCATACAGATCCTTTATCTCAAAGCAGGCTCCATTGTCTTTAATCCTGGTTTGAACCTCTTTCTTAGTCATGCCCAGTTCTTTTGCGGCAAATCTGTAGAGTTTCGTGAGATTATCCGCACCTTTTCGTTCATCCAGGATTTTTTTGACCCGCGCAATTTCCGTAAGTTTCACCACAGTGCGGCCATCTTCAAGTTTTAGTGCATCGCGTATCATTCCACTTCTGATTCGGTTCATCACTGCTCCATCGGGTTCGTTTGTGAATCCGAGTATTCTTCCTGCTTCAACGGTTGTGGCGTATCCTTCAGGAACTTCAGAACGCGGTCTTGCAGTCCACGAATCTATTTTCTTTTCCAAGTGAGGTTCGGCAATTCCCTTTTCTCTAACTAGTTCTAGAAGTCGTGGTTTTGGAGGCAGTATTCTAGCAATCTCTTCCCGGGCTTTTGTAGAATAAGCCATACAAATAAATATATCTGTTAACACAGTTTTTTAATGGTATATGGCGCACTTTTAAGTAGGTCGTATCATCTGTTTCATGTGCCGTGCGCTAATGGCCGCCTGAGTTTAAACAATGAGGGCTGGTTGAACACGTGCGGCACACAATACTGTTTCCGGCACCCAGCAGCCAGCAATCGGCAACCTGTTTCCAGTTTTGCATTCCGGGTTTCCTGTTTTGAGTCCCGCGTTCAGTTACGTTTCCGAACCTTGTTTTTAAATAACTCTGTCAGGCTAACCTAATTCTATAGAGAAGTTTATTTGTATAAAGAAGTTTATCTGAGGTGTTTTTTATATGGTCAAAGTAGGAGAAAAATTAAATGAAATAATGGATTTTGAATTGGAAGCATTCCACGCAAACAAAAGCGTTAAGTTAAAACTATCAGACTCCGTCGGAAAATGGCTTGTTCTTGCATTCTATCCCGCGGATTTCACATTTGTTTGTCCAACCGAATTGGAAGAATTGGCTGATCTTTACGACGAATTCGCAAAACAGGGGGCAGAGGTAATGAGCGTTAGCACCGACACAGTTTTCGTTCACAAGGCATGGCATGATGTTTCTCCTTCAATAAAGAAAATCAAATTTCCTATGCTTGCTGACCCGACAGGAACTTTGTGCCGTGAATTCGGAACATATATTGAAGGTGTTGGCCTGTCTCTTCGCGGAACTTTTATTATTGATCCTGATGGGGTTGTAAAAAGCGCGGAAATCCATGATAATAGTATCGGAAGAAGTGCAAAAGAAATCCTGCGAAAATTGAAAGCAGCGAAATTCGTTCGTGAACATCCAGGACAAGTTTGTCCTGCAAGCTGGGAGCCAGGAAAAAAGACACTTTCTCCAAATCTGGACCTTGTGGGGAAATTATGAGCAAAATCAAGCTATACTTCAAAAATTTTCGAATCAAAAACTATAACTAGTTTTGCTGAGTTATGCCAGCGGTGATATTATGGGAAAAGAAGAAATTATTAGTTTATTGAACAAGGCACTTGAGCTGGAACATTCTGCGCACATTCAATATCTCAGCCATGCGGAAATCGTTGAGGGAGAGAACGCAGAACCTATCATCGCACGACTTAAGGAAATCGCAGGAGATGAATTGAAACACCAGGAAAAATTTCGGGCTTTGATTGGCGCATTAGGTGGGGTACCATCAATGAATACTGCACCAACTGCTTCTGCTAAAACGATAACTGAAATTCTCGATGCGAATCTCAAAGATGAAAAAATGGCTGTGGACGTTTACAGAAAAATCATGGACAAAATTTCTAAGGACAAATCGAAATATTATGATTTTCTGTTAGAGCATGAAATAAGGCATATATTGATGGAGGAACAGGAACACATAACCGAACTTGAACTTTTATTAGGAAAATCTGGCAGCAGCTACTAAACGAATTGTCAATATGCAAACTGCCAATACGTAAGGTGAAATTATGGCATACGAACCGAAAAATTTCGATAGTCTCCTGGGAATAGAGGGCTTTAGCGACACGATGCTAAAGAATCACGTTACATTATATCAGGGCTACGTAACCAACACAAACAAGCTGGCAGATGCGCTGACGTTGATGACAAAGGGAGGAAAAACCCCAACTCCGGAATACTCAGAACTAAAGCGAAGATTTGGCTGGGAGTTCAATGGAATGCGATTACACGAGTTGTATTTCGAAAACCTGGTTAAAGGCGGAAAGCCGCTGCAAGCGCTCGGAGAAAGCGGTTCAAATTCCAAATTATCAAATCAGTTCGCAACTGACTTTGGTTCCTATGAAATCTGGGAAAAGGATTTCCGGGCAACCGGCGCAATGCGCGGAATCGGATGGGTTATTCTTTATTTTGATCCGCACGCATCGCAGGAAAAGCGCCTTTTTAACGTATGGGTAAATGAACATGATGCCGGGCACCTTTCCGGTGCAATTCCGCTTCTTGTCATGGATGTATTTGAACATGCATTTATGCTGGACTACGGCCTCAACCGCGGAGAATATATTGAAGCATTCTTCAAAGTTATTGATTGGAAGGCTGTGGAAGGAAGGTTGAAAGGATAGAACAAATTTTCGTTTTTATTTTCTCTGATTAGTATACTTTATATATTCTGCTGCCTCGTACATACCTTTCAGGTTGTTGTGTTCTTTGATTAAACTCAAATCGTCCTGTTTGTTGAAGATGATCTAGTACCGCTTTGGAAACTACAGCTAAACCAGTAATCTCATTAGGTTTTAGCAAATCATCAATAGTTGCTATGGAACCCTGGGTTGCATCATACGGTGTTTCGTTCAGGTCTGTTTCTATTCCCACTCCCATTGTTTCTACTCGGGTATAACCATTTCCGCCCAGAATAAGGATATGATGCCTTGGGGTATACTCTCTTTTGGCATCTGGAATAAATGTTAATCTCGCTGTTAATTCGTGTGCTACTTCTACAACTACAAGAACATCTTTCATACCCTATGAAAAATCAACTCCTTTTTATACTTTTCTCTTTCTCCGGCTCTGTCCTGAATCTCGCTTTCGCTCGGGGCGAGCGTCCATCGCGCTCGGGTGATGGTCATCGCTGACTGCCGTTCCTCGTCGGGGGCATCCCCCTTGACAGTTTCGTTATCCCATCTGTGAAGCGCTCGTGAAAGACGCTCGCCCAACATTCAGGACAGAGCCTCTTTCTCCAGTCAATCTGTCCAAATCTTTATAAAAACCCCTTTTCTCTTTCCCAGATATGTACCCCGAAACCAACACGAGCAACCTCATTGATCTTGATGACCAAGAAGCTCTGCAGAAGCTGAGAACTGCATGCAAGATTGCTTCGCAAGCCCGGGATTTTGGAGCAAGTCTCATCAAACCCGGAGCAAAACTCATTGAAATTCTTGATCAAGTTGAAGAAAAAATCAAAAAACTAGGGGCTCAGCCAGGTTTTCCTGCGCAGATCAATAAAAATGATATTGCTGCGCACTACTGTTCTGCTTATGATGATCCAGAAATCGTGCAGGATAATGATATCATGAAGTTTGACTGCGGAACCCATGTCGATGGCTATATGGGAGATACGGCAAGAACTGTCTATGTGGGAAAAGATCCTCACATCGAAAAATTAAAACAGGCCACTAAAAAAGCTTTAGACAATGCCGTCAAGCACGTAAAACCCGGAGTAACAACCGGCGAGCTTGGCAAAATTATTGGAGAAACCATCACAAATGATGGATTCAAGCCTGTCAAAAATCTTTCAGGACATGGTTTGGGAAGATATGTGATCCACACCAGTCCGAGTATTCCCAATTTTGCAAACCAGGGCATTCAAACACTGAAAGCAGGGATGGTCATTGCGATTGAACCCTTTGCAAGCACCGGAGCTGGGATGATTTACGAAGGAAATGATGCAGAAGTGTTCATGGTGGTGGATAAAAAACCCGTCAGAAATTTAATTGTCAAGCAACTCGTGCAGGACATTGACAAATTCAAAGGGCTTCCGTTTGCTCCCCGATGGCTGATGCAGAAGCATACTCCTCAAAAAGTTCTGTATGTATTAAACGAACTGCAAAAAATGGATATGATCCGAGCCTATCCTCCGCTTATTGACAAAGACCACGGTCTTGTCAGCCAGCATGAGCATACCCTTCTGGTGACTGAGGACGGGTGTGAAGTCTTGACGCGGGAAGTTTGATCTTCTTTTACCCTCTTCTCTACTACCAACTTATAAATCTATTCCCAAACGCTTAAATAACAGACCGCCATTCTTTGCCTTTAATTAGTGGTGTTTCAGACAACAGAAAATCTCAAAAACTCAGAAAATTAACGTGCTCTACGGGGGGCTGCATTGATGAAAAACACACGTCTGAATATACGTCTGATTACGCTGGTTTGTCTTGCTGTTCTTTTTACACTCTTGCAGTTGAGTTTTGTTTCTGCCACTACTTCTGCCACGACACTTGCTGATTACCCCCGTTTTTTTACTGAACGATCATCTGATCGCCCGTACCTGGTTGTCGGCCAATACGCACCTGCTCAGGATGTCGTGACTGCAAGCGAAGTTGCACTTGCTTTACAGAGGGAGTTATTGAAAACCAACGGAAGACCTTTTCGTGATGCACAGTTAGATAACGAACTGCGTGACGTTGCATTAAATCTCATTGTTGTGGGAGCTGCACAAGATAATACTATGATTGGAAGACTTCTTGGAACCAATGATGATAATCCTTTCGATCTCCGTCCGGGTGAAGCTTTGGTGGCGCTGTTACATGTGGGGGGAAAAAACCAGCTGATTATTACAGGGTACACAACCCGAGAAGTTGCTAAGGCAGGAGACCTTGTTGCACAATTTTCTGGCTATCGAAGACTCTTTGTTGGCAAAGAAATACGCATTAAGAATGGACGCGTAGTTCCGAATGATGATCAACGACGTTCTATTACGATTAACCCGGGTTTACAGCTTGTTGTTCCTGATGCGATCCGCAGAGTTCCTTTAGACACTGCAAATATTCGCTTGCCAGGTGTAGGAGCTCAAGTTCGCTTGAATCCAAGAACACCGGTTGCGAATGTTGATCGTGATAATGATACCAATAATAGTGATAATGACGGCGATGTGCTTCCTGCACGAAGTCCTCAAATTTCAGCCACCATGCCTTTGTCTGCACGCCAGCTTTCTGACTCAGAACACGCATGGGAAGATGCTCAAAATCAAGGATCGAACAACGAACCACAAACTGATGGTTCCTACCAATCCATTGTTATTGTTCGACAACAAACAGCCCAAGTTGCTTCAACTGAACTTGCGGTTCCTCGAACGGTTCAGCAAATTAACAACGGCGCAATGATTCAGAATGCTAACCAACCACAGTTTGTTGCTGGTGCACATTTCTACGAGCAGCCGCAGAGAAGATATGTTGTTGGTTAAATGATCATTAGAGATCAACATGAACAGAAGAACTTTCTTGACCGATGTCGTATCAACTGCAGCTGCAGGAGCTGTCATTCTCAGTTCAAAAGCTCAGGCAATGGAGGCAATAGGTCAAGTTCTTTGTCCACAAGATGAATCGTCTTGGCCCCGAGAAGAATTAGAGCTTCTCGGTTTAGAAAAGCCCAACGATTTGCGTCAAGATGAACATTTGCCAAGCCTGAGACTACGTGCACGAGCATACGAAGCATTTTTAGATATGCGTGCTGATGCCAAAAGACAGCATGTTGAAATGTATCCTGGGTCCTGCTATCGAACATTTGGAACGCAAAGAACGATGTGGAATAAACGATTCTCCGTATATCATCAAAAAAAATTTTCGCCACAGCAGGCACTTGATGCAAGAATGGGGTATCTCGCAATTCCCGGCACCTCTCGGCATCATTGGGGAACTGATGTAGATATAACAGGAGAAATAAGGACTCCGGAAGCGCATACCCTTCGAGCAAGATATTTTGTAACAGGCGGAATTTTTGAAGATGTTGCAGTCTGGCTGAGGTACAACGCCAACACCTTTGGTTTTTATCGCGTTTACACAGAAAAACCAGGAAGAACAGGGTTTAGATCAGAACCCTGGCATTATAGCTTTGCAGAATCAGCACTACCTTCCTTGCGAAGGTTTATGGAAATTGAGGTGTCCAAATATCTTGTCTGTGCGGGGGTTGAAGGAAGCGAGCATCTTACTCCAGAATTTTTAGATCGTTACAAACAAACGTTTATGCTGGGAATTAATCCTAAACTGATACCTGCTCAAAATTAATATGGTAAGCCCATACTCAAGTAAGTCTCATACAGGATTTCCCATCTTGCAGGATCTCATGAACCCATCCTCAACCCCTTCATGCCCTGCATCTTCTTCATCATCTTCTCCATCGCTTTGGGTGAGCTCGCTCCTGCTCCTTTCATGACCTTCACAAGCTTCTTGCTTTGTTTATACTGCTTCAAAAGATCGCGCAACTCTCCGGTGCTGGTTCCTGAACCTTTGGCAATCCGTTCAAGACGAGCACTCGAAATTATTTCAGGATCTTCAAGTTCTTCCTTGGTGCAGCTGTCCATGATATACTTCCATTTTTCCAGTTTTCCTTCTTGAACATTGAGCATTTCTTTCGGCAATTGAAGCTGTCCAAATCCCGGGATCATCTCAACAATCTTTGATAAAGGACCCATCTTGCGCATCGCAGTCATTTGTTCATATAAATCCAACAGGCTAAACTCACCTTTCAAGAATTTCTTTCCCAAATCTTGTGCATCCTTTTCGCTGATTGCGCCTTGCACCTTCTCCAACAGAGCCTCAATATCCCCCATTCCCAGCATTCTTCCTACAAAATTCTTGGGCTTAAACTTTTCAAACTCATTAACCTTTTCTCCGACACCGATAAATACAACTTTTGCTCCGGTAATCGAACACGCAATAAGAGCACCACCGCCTTTTGCAGTTCCATCCATTTTTGTAATAATTACTCCATCCACTTTGCAGGTTTCATGGAAGGTTCTTGTCTGCTTTTCAGCAGCCTGCCCTACATCTGCGCTGATCACCAGCCACGAATGATCAGGCTGTACTGCTTTGTTGATCTTTGCCAGCTCTTCAATGAGTTCATTATTCAATGCATCACGTCCTGCTGTATCAATAATCGCAACATCCACTTTTTTTAACTCGGATTCAAATTTTTTATAGACCTTCACAGGATCTTTTTCTTTAGGATCTCCATACACCTGAATCTGTTGCTGTGCCCCCAGCTGACGAAGCTGTTCAAATGCAGCTGGCCTCCAGGTGTCCGTAGAAAGCAGTGCAATCTTGTAGCCTCGTTTTTGAAAATAGTGGGCAAGTTTTCCTGCGGTGGTCGTTTTTCCATTTCCAAACAAACCCACCAGCATGACGATCAAGGTTTTCTTTTCTTTTTTGGTTTGTTCAACATCAACAAGGACTTCTTCTTTTCCGAGAAGATTGGTTAATTCTTCATAGACAATATGGACCAGCCATTCTTTTTTAGAAAGCGCTCCTGGAACCTGTTCCTTTAACGCTCGTTCTTTAATCGTTTTGGTCAAGTCAAAGACGAGCTTGACATTCACATCAGACTGAAGCAGGGCTTTTTGGATTTCCTTGACTAACTCATTGATAAGTTTCTCATCCACAAACAGCGCATTCGTAATCTTACTTAACGTGTTTTTGAGGCTTTCGCCGAGCTTTTCAAGGACCATAGGGGTGAAGGAGGCTGAATAATATTTAAATCCTTTGCTGAAATGAGGGCGGTAGGATAGGGGCAAAAAGAGGGCCATATTTTGAAGAAACTTTAAAAACACTCTTCCCCTAGAAAGCAGTATGACTGGACAATCAGAACCGCTTTTGATAGTAAGAGGACTCTCCAAACGATTTGGGCCTCTTCCTGTTCTGCAGGATGTGGATTTCCACGTTCAAAAGGGCGAGATTTTTGGGATCATCGGCATCAGTGGAGCCGGCAAAACAACGCTCCTTGAACTTCTCATTGGTTTTCAACAGCCGGACAAAGGCGATGTCCAATTTAAGATTGGAGAATCGCTCTTAAATACAGCACCCTCAACGCATTTTGTTTCAGTGTATGATAATCAACAACTGATGAAACATCTATTCGGGTTTGCATCACAAAAATCCTCTTTTTACGAAGACCTCACCGTTCGTGAAAATTTGGAATACTTTGGTTCTCTCTACGAGCTCAGCAAAGCAACCCTGCAGGCAAACATTGCAACGGTTCTCTCCCTTGTAGAACTCAATGACCATCAGCATATGCTTGCGCAAAATCTCTCTGGAGGCATGCAGAAACGTTTAGATATTGCATGCTCACTGGTACATAATCCTGACATTCTGATCCTTGACGAACCCACTGCAGATCTGGATGTCATGCTCAGGAAACAGCTCTGGAATGTCATTAAACAGATCAAAGAGAACGGAAAAACTGTGATTGTTTCTTCTCACCATCTTGACGAAATTGAGCAATTGTGCGATACGATTGCAGTGCTTCATAATAAAAAAATTGCGTCGCAGGGCAATGTGAGTGAACTCAGAAAACATTATGCTGAGCATCAGGAAATTCATCTTGAGCTGGAAAGCCACCAGTACGACAGCATTATTACATTGCTCAAAAAACAAAATACGTATCGCATTACTAAACTTTTAAGCGACGGCAAAAAGCTCATTGTCCATTCACCTGATGCAGAAAAACTTTTTCACTACCTCATCCATCTCATCGAGCATTTGAAAGAAGAAATCATTGATCTGTATCTCAACAAACCTTCGTTGTCCGAGGTCTTTGAAAATCTGATCACTAACCCGGGATTTGATAAGCCGGGATTTGACAAACCCGGATTTGACAATCTTGGCAGCGGAATCAAAAATGAGAGAAATGAGGGTCTTGCTTCATGAGCAATCTTGATAAACTGATCAGCATTATTCAGAAGAACTTTAAGGTACTGATTCGATCAAAAAGTTCGGCGCTTATTATTATTCTTGGTCCCTTGATCTTGATTACGCTCGTCGGACTTGCATTTGGCAATGCAGAAGCCTATCGCTTGAAAATTGATGTGTACACTCCAACGTACAACGAGCTTACGGAATCGCTGATTGCATCGCTGGAAGAAAACTATGTCGTGCAAAAGCAGGAAACCCGCCAAGCATGCATTGACGACGTCAAATTGGGGGAATCAAATATTTGTATTCTTTTCCCGAATAACCTCCAGGTCTCTGATCAGCCCGCAGTCGATGTCAGCGTCGAAAACGAGGGAGCTCCTGCTTCCAGCGCCTCCAGCAATCCGCGCGACATCACCTTCCATGTTGACTATTCTGACATTAATCTTGTCTACAATGTGATTGAAACGATTTCTAAGAAGATTAATCTTCGATCCCAAGCGCTGACAGAAACTTTAACAAGCGATCTTCTTGATCGCATTGGAAAAACGCAGTCTGTTATTGATGAACGTCTTGCAACGCTGACAGACTTAACCAACAAAACCGATCTGCTCAACCAGCAAACCGCAACCATCCAAACACAATTTCAAGAAACGAACCTTGAGATTGTCAATGACAGCAATTCCCTTGTCGGTGTCCAGCATGAAATTGACAATCTGCGATTATTGACCTATCAATCCCTGGTTGACAGTGATGAACTCATTGATTCCTTAAATGCTGAAGTGAATTCTTTGCGAGGGAACAAATCCCGTGTTGAATACTATCTTGATACTGCAGAAGAAGATATTGTCCAGCGTACGGACCAGCTCAAAAATACGGATGCACGTCTCAAACAAGTGGTTGGCAATCTCCATCTCTATCTGGGTGATGTGAATACCAAGCTCGATCGTGCGAGCGGATTAAAAGAAAACACCAGTGTCCAGTTTATCCAAATTAAAGCAGAGCTTGAATCCAATCTTGCCCTGCTCCAAGAGATGCAGAGCGCACTGCATGATGTGAAACAGCTTACTTCCACGCTTCAAGTCACGAATGCGAGCGTCATTGCAAGCCCCTTGACAACCCGCATTGTTCCGGTTTCCAAGGAAAAGACGCATTTCAATTATCTCCTCCCTACCTTGATTGTCTTAGTCGTTATGATCACAGGAATCCTTTTGTCGTCGACACTGCTCGTTGTTGAAAAGCGTTCCAAATCCTATTTTAGGAACATGATTTCCCCCACACCGGACACCATTTTTATTCTGGGCGCCTATTTCACTTCTATTCTCATTATTCTTGCCCAGCTCTTTGTCTTCTTTTTTGTTGCGGTACTCTTTTTCGAAACAGGAATCTTTCAATCCTTCGGCAAGCTTCTTTTTGCATTAGTCAGCATTGCAAGCCTCTTTATTTTTGTCGGCGTCATCCTTGGTGTGCTTTTGAAAACAGAAGAAACAACCACCTTGGCAAGCATTAGTGTTGCAAGTGTCCTGCTCTTTTTTTCCAACACCCTTATTCCTTTAGAAAGCATGCCCAACTTTTTCCAGACCCTTACAGTATACAATCCCTTTGTCTTAAGCCAGGATATCATTCGCGAATCGCTGTTATTCCAAGTTGATATGTGGATCTTTTTGGACAACCTTTCAAGCATTCTCCTCCTTGCAGGCGTGTTTTTTGTTGTTGCGGTTATTCTTCAGCGTTCACTGCGCAATCAAAAATTCTTTTCAGAATCAACTCCGAACCTCTGGAAGGCTTCGCGTATGGGGCATGGTGTGCAAACAGAAAGCAGTCGACATGATTCTACTTCTTCCACTTCTTCTTTAGCATCTTCACCCGCTTCTTTCCTGCTTCGTTCGGTTGATCATGCTGTTGGCAATTTCAAACATGCAGTACAGCACCAAATTGCTGATTTCCATAAGGGTGATTCTCGGTCTTCATCCTCTTCACAGCGTCTCACTCGTGCTGACATTGAAAAACTCCCTCCGCTCTTGCGTTCAGACGCTGAACAAAATGCGACCCAGAAAAGAGCTGATATTTCAGCAGATATTTCAAAATCACATGCTTTTTTTGCAGGATCTGATGAAGAGACTTCTCAGGAACAGGAAGAAGCTCACCCTGAAGATGAACTTGAACTTGCCTTATTGGGCGACGACCATGAGATCGCTATTCCGCGCTCTGGAGGCTCTGTAGCAACTGCCTCGTCAACCAAGGCCCTGGTTTCTGGCGCGGTTTCTGCCATGGTTCCTATACAATCCGCGACCAGTTCTGCAATCTCCACTCTTTCAACTCCCACACTGCCAAGCAACCGTACTAAATCTGTTGAGGCTGAAATCCAGGATCTCAAGACTCAGCTACAGAGGCTTTCTTAAGGACCTTTCAGTCTTGGTTCAATCTGGGGTTTATAAACAGAAAAGACAAACCTTATAAATCCCCCCTGCCTCTTTTTCCTTACTTGTATCTCCTTTGGGGAGAAGCTTTTTAAACCTCAACAAAAGAGGACAGAAGGGATATATCAAAGAGCATAAGTGGGGATTCCTATGGTTCAACGTATTGGTGGATTTCGAAGAGGAACACGGAACAAACTCCGTAAATCAATCCGTAATAAAGGTAAATTACGTCTTACACGCTACTTTCAGGAATTAAAAATTGGAGAAAAGGTCCTGCTTCAAGCAGACTCTGCTTTCCAGAAAGGGATGTACTTTCCCCGTTATCATGGAAAACCAGGAATTGTTCAAGATAAACGCGGAAGATGCTACTGCATCAAAATTGCTGATGGCGGAAAAGAAAAAATGCTGATTATTCATCCTGTTCATTTAAGAAAACTGTAAAGAAAACTCTAGGGCGATTATGATTATGGAACAACAACCTGAACTCGCACGTGCATCAATGTCCTCGTTGAAGATCATCGAGGAAGTTCCTGTTACGTTGGTTCATCTGAAGGAAGATCTTCAAAGAATCAAAAAACGCGACGAGGAGCTCAACTTTCGTGCGAATAAAACTGAGGAATATCTCAACACGTTCAGTACGATGAAACCCAGCGATGCAGAAGAGCTGTTCTCAAAACTTAAAGAACTGGGCCTTCCTCGTGTACGCGATGATCATCTGGTCAAGCTTATTGATCTCCTTCCCCTCAATGTTGAGGAATTAAAGACGGTCATGTCTGCTTATTCTGTTACCATCAGCACGGATAACGCTAAGAAAATTGTTGACCTTGTCGTTGAATACGCAAAACGGTCCTAAAAGGGTGGGAGCATGGAACGGCAAAAAGAAGACTATGTTGTAGTTCTTGACTTTCTCCAAAACGGCTACCCGTTTGACAAGAGGCCAAGCCATAAAAAGACGCCGATTGTTCAAGCTATTGGAAAATCTTACTTTACGCTTCTTGAACTAGTTCCGAGGCCAGGAGTTTTCCTGCAACCGTATGAAGAAGTGTATATCGGAGCTGACAAGCGGGATAAAATTCACCATATTACAGGAAAACTTCCTATTGAAAAGCTCACGTCAACAGCGCATGCAGAATTAACGCTGGTTGTCGAACAGCTGGTTGAAAAGAATGAAACTCAGTTTGTTGTTTTTTTTAACAAAGCCGCTCCTCTCACAACACGGATGCATCAGCTCGAGCTCTTGCCAGGGCTGGGAAAGAAGCACATGTGGGAGATTCTTGAAGCACGCGACGAAAAACCTTTTGAGAGCTTTGCCGATCTCAAAANNGAAGGAAAAGAGAAGCATCATTTGTTTGTGGTTTGATCTTTTCTTTTTACTTTACAAACCCTCTTTTACAAACTATCTAAAAGTCTCTGCAGCTTCACAATCGTTCTCTCCCAGGTATATTTTTCAAGAACAGTCTTTCTCGCCTTTTTACCAATCCGCTCTCTGAGCGAAGGATTCTGTATCAGTTTGTACAGCTTCTGTGCAAGCAATTTCGGATCTTCTTTGGGAAATAAAAAGCCGTTATATCCTTTGATAATATAATCCTTAATGTGCCCAACCGGTGTTGCAACAATCGGAAGTCCGCAGCTCATGGCCTCCAAGGTTGCAAGCGACGTTGTTTCTGTAAGCGACGGCATGACAAAAATATCCATGGCATGCACGTACGGCACCACATTTTTCACAAATCCTGTAATCTTATATTTATCGTCGAGAAAGTCCGTCACATTTTCATGATTCCCATCACCAACAATAAGCAGTTTGAGATTATGGTTGAGGCGGTTATTATGCTGGCGAAGCAGTGCGCAGGCTTCTGCAAGGGTTTCCACATCTTTTTCAGGGCTGAGTCTTCCGCAATATCCAATAATCACATCGTTCGGACGGTAGCCGAGCCGCCGTTTTGCGAGGAGTTTCTCTCGTCGTGTGGGTATCGTAAAAGCATCGCTGTCAACGCCCAAGGGAACTACGGTTTTTTGCGTTTTAATGTGTTTGCTGAGCAATTCCTGAGCAACTCCTTCTGAAGGAACGAGCAGATGATCACATTTATTGTAAAAATACCAGCCGAGATAGGCAACCAATCGGATCAACTGTTTTTTCAACCATTTTGATCGCAAAACCACATGGGTGAGCTGGTCCCATTCAATTGCATGGGTGAATGCAATAAGTTTGACAGCGTGGCCTTGTCTCTTCAAGCTTCGTGCCGCCATCATCGCTGATGCACCTAACGGAGCTGCGCTGTTCACCCACACAATATTTGCATCTTTGAGATACGGTTTTATGCGCCAGGGTGTTGCCTTGACTGCAGGATAGCCTGAAAGCCCAAGGCTCGAGACAGGAAAGCGGACCACTTCAGCACCCTGCCAGGTTTCAGTCCAATGCTTCTTATTATATGATGGTGCAAGGATTCTTATTTTATAGCGTTCTGAGAGTTCAGGGATGATGTTGGCTAGGAAGGTGGTGACACCATCTCGTTTCGGAAGAAACGTGTCTGTTGTGATGACCAGTACTTTTTTATTTTTCATCTTAACACTCTTAATTGTAGATCTCCTACTCATCTCATCTTATAAAAAACCTCGGCAAAACGGCAGCCATGCAAAAATCCATTTTTGACCGCACGCCAGCAGACTGCGCCGATGAGGAATGAAATTGCGTTCCATCGCTGGCTTTTGAAAACGCGCAATGCCTTCAATTTTGTTGAAAATGTTCTTGTAATATTCACCACCAGCTTGGGTTTGTCTCGTGTTGCAATATTGAGGGGATTCCAAATATCAAAGCAGTAGACATCACCGGTATATTTGACTCCATCACAAAATTCCAGGATCAGTTTGCTCAATGCTTTATGATCAGGATGGACATCATCAGGAGAATGCGTGAATACTTTGCTTGGTTGATAGGTCGCAAAGAGTTTTTTAAGCCTCTGTGGAATGCCCTTTCTTGCAAAACCCTCGGGAAACTTGCCTTCTTCCAGGTTGAAAAACAGCACACGCTTTGCGCCAACCACGCTTCCTGCTTCTTCAGACTCCTGGATGCGAATGTTTGCAATATATCTCTTTTTCAGCCAGATATGGGACTTCTCCCCGTATGAGAAAACAATAATCGTAACCTCCTTTCCCTCATGACTGTATCTTGCCATGGTTCCCCCTACACCCAGAATTTGGTCATCAGAATGGGCGCAGAGCACGAAAACAGACTCTGGGGAGGCTTTTTTAGGGGATTTCATTGCTTCATGCCGGGCTGGTAAAATTTATAAATCATTCGCTTTTCTGATACATGTTAAGAAGTATTGTGCATCGGTAGTCTAACGGTAGGATTTCGGCCTTCCATTCCAAAAGCAGGCTTTTGTAATGCTTCAGAAGCCTGCTTCAGAAGCAAGCCGGTGGTCCGGGTTCAAATCCCGGCCGATGCATAGTTCGGTAGGCTAGCGAAATGCATTGGACGGCTTGAAAATGATCACATTTTCATTGTCGGCCGATGCATGGTCTATTTTTGTTTTGATAGGGGTGGAACGTATTGCAAAATCAACATTTGATCCTGAGTTCATGAGCCGCACAAAGCGGGCGATGATTTCTGCAGCAAATACAGCTTTAGACTATAAAACCAAGAATCCTAAGCTCTCTGATAACGAAGTGCTTACTTATGTTATTGCACATCTTGAAAAGATTTTGAGAGAGCTCCAAGAATAAATCTTAGGCAGATTTCCTATTTGTGATGCACCGGATGCAGTCTTTTTCCCTGTCTGATCCTCTTGCGCTTTCTTCTGTACTCAATCAGAACGCCGGCAAGGAGTAAACAGGCTCCTCCAATCAGTACCCGCGGTTCTAAGGATTCACCAAGAAGCAAAACACTTAAAATAATCGCAGTTAAAGGGCCTCCGATCATTAAGAGAATAGAAGCATCTTCTGCTTTGACTTTGGCAAGGCCATACGTTAAAAGTACAGTTGTTAATCCTGTGCATAACACTCCTAATAGAATAATCCAGAACCAGGATTGCTGGATGTTTCCAACGCCTTCCATCAGGACAAAGGGCAATAAAAAGATGGATGAGAATAATAAGATCCATAACGACGTTCCCACCGTATGGTTCTTTTCTTGATAGCGGAGATATGTAAGATAACAAGCAAACGCCAATCCTGCTGCAAGGGCCAAAAGACTTCCAACAGCATATTTGGGTTGAAGAGGATTAATAATCACCAACCCCGCAAAACCAAGGATCATGGCTTCTACTTCTTTTCGTGTAATCCGTTCTTTTAAAAATTGGTGAGCAAGCAAGGTGGTAAAGATGACATACGCTGCATCAATCAGCACCACATTTGATATAGGTGCGTAGGCAAAGGCCGAGATGTACAATCCGGTAACTAACGCAAAAAAGAATCCTAGGGCAATATAACTTTTGACGTCTTTAAAGCTAAACTTAAAGAAATTATGATCAATAACCGGAACCAGGGCCAAGAGAAAGATAAATCCGATAAAAGAGCGAAAGAATGCAATGCTAAGAGAAGGCGTTCCCTCTCCGATTAATCGCGTAAAGATTCCAATAAATCCTGCTGCGAAGGCGGCGATCAGCACCGCAACATGCCGTAAGCGAACACCGTCCAACCACTCTCGACCTCTTTTTCCTTCTTCCTTTTCTCTTCTTACTTCTTTTCTGGTGTTTCCCCTTTTTATACTTTTCTTATTTTGTAACTTTTTTTTGCTTCTCTGCTTCCTCAACACCTTTTCTCAACTGATCAAGAAAAAGGGGCACATCCTTCATTTTGATGCAGGCTCCGCACGCATGTTCATGTCCCCCTCCATATCCTTCAACACCCTGCAAGGCAGCTTCAACAAGCGGTCGAATCACAATGCCCTTGGAACGCAGACTCATCTTCAGCTCACCTCCTTTTTCTCTTCCCACCACAATAATCTTATTCGGAAACTTGTACAGGAGCTCGTTGGAAACCTCTTTGGTATAACTGCTTTCTTTATCAGTGTAGGTGTAGATAAGAAACTTGTCTTCTGAACGTTGGGCCGCTGCTCTTTTTAAGAGTTCATTATACTGCTCTTCGGTTTTCTCGACGGATTTCAGTAGGAATCTTCCCCGCGATGTGGTTCCTTCCAGCAATTCTTCAGGCTGTTCAAGTCGTGTCATGATCTTAATTGCGCGCATGACCTGGCCCATTTTACCTTTGAGTGTGAATGAAAGAATTTTCACTATTCTTCCGAGTGGGGAACCAAACAATGCCTTCTCAGGTTTTTTTGATTTCACGATGCTTTTGCTTAACAGTTTGGGATATTTTTCAGCAAATTCTTCCATATACTCAGGAAGCTGCCAATCAGCTACCCCTCCCACTGCAGCAATCCACAACTCTTTTTTCTGCTCTGAGTGTTCAGGATCATCGCTGATAATCGTATAATACGCATTTGCCGTCGTGCAGGTGCTGTCGCTCGGATTTTCTTTTCTTGGATTGAAATACTCAACGTACCTTCTTTCCAAAGGAGTGTGATGGTCAACCCAGACAACAGGAATGTGCATTTCGTGAACCGCGTCAAGAAAGTTTTGATCAATCATGGGAATATCAAGCACAAACACTTTGTCAGGTCCGTATTCTTTTACAAATTTTGCGAATGAAACATCAAGTTTTGGTGCTGTTTTCAGCGGGATGCCTTTTCCTTCTTTTTTGTAGCGGTAGAATAGGAGGAACGAGCAGGTGCCGTCCGGATCGTCATCGAAGAAAATAAGGGGTTTCTTGCAGTCATCAAGATGCTTCTTGATTTGTTGATATGCTTCCCATGCCATCATAGTGATCACCGAACGCGACGAAAAAAAGATAAATAATGATAAGAAGTATAGTTGTGGTGGGGTATATAAATGTATGGGAATGGTCGGCTCTGTAGAAAGTATCTTTTCTATCTGGCCAGCACTGCGCTCCGTATCGTTGAGTTTTCCGAAACCGCTTACAAGTAGCACAATCCGAATCTTCGATTCGGATGTGCAATTTGAACCCAGGGTTCAAATTGTACGAAATCGCAGAACTATATCAAAGACTACGCTGGGCAGTGCTGTGGTCTTATCTACCCCTTAATCCTCTTCAACCTAAAAACATTTTCCCGCTCCATTTCCTCCAAGCGGAACTTGATAAATCGCTCTTCCTGCTTCATTTTGGGGATCACAGAAAACTCAAGTGCATTGACGCGTCTCTTCGTCTTTTCAATTTCCTGAAGAAGCTTTTTCAACGATGTTTCAACTTCTGCAACCTGCATAATTTTTTCAACAACTCCTTCATATCCCTGCACTGCTTCGTCAACGGTCGCAGACGTATCTAAAAATCCATATCCTCGGTCCTTCCAACTGCTGTGAACCACATGCGTTTCAATTTTTGGAACCACCACACCCATAATATTCTTGCTTCCCAAATTGAGCTGCGGGTTGTTCTTCATCGCTAATGCAAGGGAATTCAGCTTTAAGTCGGATTCAATAACTCTTGCAACATTAAGTTTTTCGAGTGCATTGCGGTATTCCTCAACCAGCTCCTGCCTTGCTGTCTTTGCCTTTTTCATGATCTCAAAAAATTCAAGAATGAGTCCATCACGCTTTTTTTTGAGGAGATTGTAGCCTGACTGTGCAAGCTTAATTTTTTTCTTGAGCTTCATGAGCTCTGAGCGCGTGGGTTTAATGTCTGCCATGGTTTATTCTCGGCAAATTTTATGTGTTGGGTGCTGGGAATCTTACTCCTTCCCTTTAAAGTATCTGTCCCTTAATTCAGGGCTGATTCGCGTCAGTTCGCGCTTCTCGAACATGGTGAAGAGATCCCAGCCAATGTCCAAAGTTTTATTGATCGATCGGTTTTCTTGTTTTCCCTGGCGCACAAACTTGTCTTCGAATTCCTGTGCGAACTTCAGCAATTTCTTGTCTCGTACGCTCAGTGCGTCTTCTCCAACAATGGCAACAAGTCCTCGGAGATCAACACCTTCTGCATAGTTTGCGTACATCTGGTCTGAATTATTTTTATGATCATCCCGTGTTTTTCCTTTTCCAATCCCTGAGTTCATCAATCGCGAAAGGGAAGGAAGAACGTTAATAGGCGGATAAATATTTTTACGATGCAGCTCCCGCGAGAGGGTGATTTGTCCTTCCGTAATATATCCTGTTAAGTCAGGAATCGGGTGCGTAATATCATCTCCTACCATCGTAAGAATAGGGAGTTGTGTTACTGATCCTTTCTTGCCTTTAATCAAGCCTGCACGTTCGTAGATGGTGGAAAGGTCAGTATACATATACCCCGGATACCCTCGTCGTCCAGGAACTTCTTCCCGCGCAGCTCCAATTTCACGGAGCGATTCGCAGTAGTTGGTCATGTCGGTAAGAATAACCAGAACGTGCATGTTTTGTTCGTATGCAAGGTATTCTGCTGCAGTCAATGCCATTCTTGGGGTAACCAGACGTTCAACCGCGGGGTCGTCTGCCAAATTTAGAAACACAACGCTTCGTTGCAGTGCTCCTGTTTCTTCAAAATCTTTGATAAAGTACTGTGCTTCTTCATTCGTAATACCCATCGCAGCGAAGACAACCACAAAGTTGGATTCCTGCCCAACCACCTTTGCCTGCCGTGCAATTTGCAGAGCAATTTCGTTATGTGGCAATCCTGATCCTGAGAAAATAGGAAGCTTTTGTCCTCGAACGAGTGTGTTCATGGCATCAATAGTAGAGATTCCTGTCTGAATAAAATCTTTCGGAGACTCTCGAGAGTAGGGATTAATAGCTGCTCCATTAATATCGAGACGTTTTTCTGGAATCAATGCTGATCCGCCGTCAATCGGTTTTCCTGCTCCGCTCAAAATTCTTCCGAGCAGATCCTTCGACACGCCGAGTTTGATATTTTCGCCAAGGAATCGTATTTTGGAATTTCTGTCAATTCCACTGGTTCCTTCGAAAACTTGCACAATCACCATCTCATCGCTGGTATCAAGAACCTGTCCGTTCTTGACTTCTCCATTGGGCATAGTGATTTTAACCAGGTCGCCGTAGGGCGTGGGGTCGGTATTTTTTACAAAGACAAGTGGTCCTGCGATCCGTGCAATCGTTTTATACTCTTTCATGTTCTTCCTCCGTTATGATCGTCATGATCTCTCCTCTCTCGTTTTCATGTACTCACAGTCCTCATATACTGCTTCATTTGATTTTTTGGAATTCATCATCCATCTCTTTCTGGGCATTTTTGAGGATCTTTTCATACTCCTTGTTGAACTTCGCATCTGCAATTTTGTCTTTTGACTTCAAGGCAAGGATATCTTTAATTCTTGCTCCCTGATCCAGTGCAGCATTGCCGAGCGTGTTAAAGTGAAGAATCGTCTTCATGATCATTCTGCTCTTTTCAAGCGGACAATACGTATCAATTTCGTGGTACGCATTTTGCTGCAACAAGAACTCGCGTATCAGGCGTGCAACTTCAAGAATCAGTTGTTGTCGCGCCGGCAAAGAATCCGAACCAACAAGCTGTACAATCTCCATCAACTTTTCTTCTTCCTGCAGAATGCTCATCATCTGGTTGACTAAGGGCCTCCAGTCGCTTCCTACCTTATTGGCAAACCAGGGTTCGAGTGTGTTGAGGTACAAGCTGTACGAGTTCAGCCAGTTAATAGCGGGGAAATGTCGTCGTTGTGCAAGTTTTGCATCAAGAGCCCAAAAAGTTTTGGTAACCCGCAGCGTGGATTGCGTAACGGGTTCTGAAAAGTCTCCGCCAGGCGGACTGACTGCTCCAATAATAGTAACGCTTCCTGTTTCTCCTTTTCTTTCTTGTCCCTTCTCTTTGTCCAGTTCTTTGCTTGTTTGTTTGCTTTCTTTCGCTGTTTTTGCATCTTTATGTGCATCTTTCATTTTTATTTTTGCAGGTGCAGATAAAGGAATGACCTGGCTTGCTCGTTCATAGAACTCAGCAAGTCGTGTTGAAAGGTAGGCAGGATATCCTTCTTCTCCGGGCATCTCTTCGAGTCGTGAAGAAATTTCACGCATAGCTTCTGCCCATCGTGACGTTGAATCTGCCATCATGGCAACATCATACCCCATATCTCTAAAATATTCTGCAATGGTTGCCCCAGTATAGACTGATGCTTCTCGTGCTGCAACCGGCATGTTGCTGGTGTTAGCGATTAAGACTGTTCTGTTCATTAAGGGTCTTCCGCTCTTGGGATCCTTCAAGTGAGGGAATTCTGTCAAAACCTCTGTCATCTCGTTTCCCCGCTCTCCGCAGCCCACATAGACAATAATATCTGCATCAGACCATTTTGCAAGCTGCTGCTGGCTCACGGTTTTTCCAGCTCCAAACGGTCCGGGAATTGCTGCAGTTCCTCCTTTCGCAACCGGGAATAAGACGTCAAAGATACGCTGTCCGGTGATCAAGGGCGCTGTCGGCGGTAATTTTTTTCGAACCGGACGAGGTTTTCGTACTGGCCAGCGCTGTGCCATTGTAACGGTTTGTTTATTATCAAGCACACAGATAGTTTCAGTAACCGTAAATTTTCCTTCGTTGATTTGCGTAATTCTTCCTTCGTTGATGCTGGGCGGCAACATAATCTTATGGGTGAATCCTGGAGTCTCTTCAACAAGTCCTATGACTTCTCCTGCTTTTACGGTGTCTCCTTTTTTCTTGACGGGTTTGAAATCCCATTTTTTGTTGTGGTCAAGCCCCGGAGCATCCACTCCGCGCTGAATAAAACTTCCCATTTGTTTTTCAAGAACAGGCAGGGGGCGTTGAATCCCATCATAAATACTGGTAAGTAATCCCGGGCCGAGTTCAACAGAAAGCTGTTCTCCGGTGTTCTCAACCGGTTCTCCAGGTCTGATTCCTGTTGTATCTTCATACACCTGAATAACCGTCTTTTCTTTGTCGATTTGGATCACTTCACCCATCAAGCGTTCATTTCCAACACGCACCACGTCGTACATCCTTGCGTCGAGGCCTACGGCTACGACAACAGGACCTGCAATACGGTACAGTTTTCCAACACTAATAGGTTTTTTTCTTTGAGCGGACTTTTGTTCTGGTATGGAATTAGTTTTTTCGTTATTTTTTTTCATGATTTCACCTTATGCTTCTATTCGATTCATATCATTCATTCTTTTCCTTTCTTTTTGCCTTCTATTTTACTCTTCCTTCCAAACATCAATGCCAATGGATTTGATAATCATCCTTCGTAATTCATCCTGCGAGGATTGCGTGGAGAGTGTCACCACAACTGGACTGACACTGACCATGAGTTTTTCCCTCATGCGTTCATCCAAACGTTCCACGGTCTTCTCGTCAACGATCATAATTCCAATTTGCTTGTTTTCCATAATCTTTTCAACGAACCGCTCAGCTTCATCAGTATGCTCAACTTCAAAGATATTCTTGATGCCGGTCAAGGCAAAGCCAAGCACGAAATCCTGAGGTCCAACAACTGCGAGTTCCATGTGTATCCCTTTTGTTTTCCTAGTATGCAATAACGAGTTCTTTTTCAATAAATCCTTCATCCAACCCTGCCTGCTTTCCTTTGATCAAAAGCTTAAGGTTGCGGATTTCCATTTCTTTGGCAAGCATAAATCCCAATAAAACATCAATAGATAAGGGATTTTGATGCGTCATGAGCGTGATGCGCTGCAGGAGGTTGCGATGCAGTGCAACTTCAATGCCTGACAGCGACTTGTTTTTCTTGTAGGTCTCCATGCCTTCTTGAAGCACTTTTCCATAGCCGTGTCTGGCAAGGCGTTCAAGGACTTCCTCAACCTGCTGAAGTTTCAGCAGATGCTGAAGCTCGTCTTTTTTCAATTTTGCTCCTGCATAAAAAAGATACGGTTCAATTTCTTGGGGAGGAAGATGCTCGCGTTTGAGGCGGAGCAGGGTTTTGATGTTCAGCATATCAATTTCGAGCTCTAAAAACTCCCGAAAGAGGGTTCCTTGTTCAGGAATGCGCTGGGTAAATGCAAGCATTTCTTTGTAATACTGTTGATCAAGCAGATTTTCGAGGATAAAGAGGTTTCCTGTCTCTTGAAATTTTTTCATCCCTTTTTCAAGCTGCTTGGAGTCAATGAACTTCAACTCTTTCATGATTTCCGGCACGGATTCTTTCTGAAGCAGCCTTTGCAGGAATCCCTTTTTGAGATCGCCAACCGGCATCAGCAGGGATTCAATCTGCTGGCTGTCGGCTTTCGTAAACTTTCCGCGCATAATCGTTTTAATATTGCGCATATCTTCTCGTTTGAGATACCCTTCAATAACCATCTTTAAACTTCCCTCTGCAATCGTTTTCATTTTCATCAGCGAGCGTGCAAGATTCCTGTGCAGGGCGCTTTCAATCAGCTGAAGTCCTGCATGCGTTGCGGTAAGTTCATCAATCTCTTTTCGGTACTCGGTTTCTTGGAGGAACTTCGTGACTTCGTTCGTTCCCATTCTCAACATTTTTTGGTATTGGTCTCTCTGAATCAACTTTCCTTTCATTGCACTCACACGCGCGTACGTGTAGGGGTACATTCCAATGCGGATCTTGTCGAACCAGCCCATTTTTGATCTCACTTTTATCCTTTTTTCTTTTCTGATTTCCCTTATCTGAACAGCAGGTTTCCCATCTCCTGGAGGTTCTTTTCTTTCACATACTCCAGGATTTGCTCATAGCTGTAATCTACACTGATGCTCTGATCAGCAGTCTCTGCAATGATCCCGCCGAGCATTTCTTTTGCTTTTATCGTCATTCCTTTTGTTTCTTTCATTTTCTTGAGTTCAGGAACATCTCGAGCATGTGCATGAACACTGGCGACCACAATCTCCTTTTTTGCCTGCGCAACGAGGATTTTAAGGTAGTTTGCCTGCTCTCCCTTTGGCAGTTTTTTGATTTCTTCTCTGACAGCTTCCATGACCTGTTCAACGAGCTCTTTCTTTTTGTTCAAGAGCTTCTTGCGCACGTCAAATGCTGCCTGTGCAAGCTCGCGTTTCTCAAGCGTTTCGAGCATGGCTTTGGTTTGTTCGGCCCTGCTCAGCTTGTACGCATCGATAGAGCGAAGCGTATCATTCTGTGTTTTACGTGCTTCTATTTCTCCATCCTTGATGATACGTTCAGCTTCCTTTTGTGTATCATCCATAATTTCTTTTTTAACTTCTTCTAATCCCATGAGAGTTTTCACCTATCGATTATTTCAGATTTTTCATTTTTCCCATTGATGCGGGAGGAAAAGGGAAAGGAAATCCTTTCTTTGCCTTATCCTGCCAATCCAATGATCAAAATTGCTACAACAAGTCCGAAGATAACAATCGTTTCAGGGATAACCGTTAAAATCAAACCCTTACCAAACAATTGTTCTTTCTCTGCCATAGCTCCAATAGCTGCAGTGCCAATAGCTTTTTCTGCAATTGCTGATGCAAGTGCACTGGCCGCAAAGGCTATGGATGCTCCGATTGCAATTAATCCTGTTTCTGCCATGTTCGTTTCCTCCGTTTTATTTTGTTATCTTTTTTTTGAGTAGTACGTTTGTATACTTCGTTTTTGCATACGTTCGTGTTCCTTCATTCTTTTCACTCCCTCTGTTTTTGTCCAAAGGGACTATACAGTACGCCTCCTCCTTTGTAGAACTTTGAGAAAAATTCCACATAGTGGAGACGGAGCGAGTGTAAAAAAGGGCCAATGACTCCTAATACAATATTAATAACATGCCCTACAACAAGCACAAAAATTCCCAGCACCACAAACCAGCCGCCTTTTTCAAGGTAGGGCAGTGTTAATTTTTCGTTGACCACCACCGCGAGTCCCACTGAGGCAAGACCTACGGCGCCAAGACGCATGTACGAGAGCATGTTGCTGAAGATTGCAGGAAGCTCGACAAGGCCTTGGACTCCCTCGCCCTTGTACAGCATGATGATTCCTGCAGTAAGTACGATGTAGCCGGTGAGCGGATAAATTCCATATCCCAACAACGGTATTTTTCCATATCCTAAAACTAACAGCACGGCGCCAAGTTGAATAATCATCCAACTCGCTTTTTCCAGGAGTGCATGGGCGAGGCTGTGGTTTTTCCAAATGTTGATAAATCCTATAAAAAGCGCAAGATTCAAGTGTACAACACCAATCAAGAATGCCATCACCAGCACCGAGAGCAGACGCATCCCTCCCACGTCAACATATCCATGCGCTCGATTGAGGAGTCGCGGGAAATCTGCAATCCTTTCAATCTCAGCACCCCCGCCTGCACCACGCATTTCAACTTCATGAACCGGCAAACAGAGTCCTATCTTTTCGCACCAGACTTCTCCTGTTTCTACACTGACATGTTCAAATCCAAAATATTCTCCAAATCCAACTCCAAAAAGGATCGTAATCAAGGATGAGAAAATCATAATATTCAAGAGCGCCTTGAACTGTGGCATCTTCAATCTGAGAATCGAGAACAAAGTAAGTGTTACCAGGCCATATCCGACATCACCAAGCATGATTCCAAAAAAGAGCGGGAAGGTGATAAACATCAGCCATGTAGGATCTAATTCTTTATAGTTTGGCAGTTCGTAGAGGTGGAGAAAAAATTCATACGGTTTGACGATTGCCGGATTCGTAAATTTAATCGGAGCATTTTTACCGTCTTCTTGATCTTGGATGTGGATCTTATGATCTGTAATTGCATTGAGGTCATGCTTCACGCGCTCCATTTTTTGGGTGGGGATCCATCCGCTCATAATCATTGAGCGCTGGGTTTCTCCAAATTGGAGCGGAACTTCGGCTTTTGCGGTTTCTTTTTCCAGTAGTTCCTCAAATTTCAGAAGAAAGCGGCTGTGTTCGCGTTTGATGGTATTCAGTTCCATTTGTGTTTGATGGAGCTGGCGTGTCAGGGTACTCATTTTGTTATGAAGCGTATGGATAAACTGGTCGATATGCTGAGGTTTTCCTTTTCCGGTTTCGTCGAGAATCTGTTTGAGGTCAATTTCATTAAATCCATGTTTATTCAAAACTTCTGCAATCTCCTGCTGTTTGTTGCTCTTTTTTTCAAAATACACGACCGCAAGATCCCGCCCCGGTTCATCGCTTTTCGTGATCATGCATGCAATTCTCGAGCTGATTCCTGCAAGTTCGCGCTTGCATGCTTCTCCTTCTTCCAAAGAGCCAATGTAATGTTCAAGATACTGCGATTCGCGCAGAAGATCTTTGGTCAGGTGCAGGTGCTTCACAATCGTGATGAGCTTGATCTTTTCGCCTGCTTCCCGAATCTGCTCGCGCTTTTCTTTTTTATCTTCAAGGAGATTCAAAACTTTGGTATACATCTGATCCAGTTTCTTGATCAGCTCTGAGAAATCACCGCGGCTTATTTTATGTTCTTTTTTGATCGTTGCGTTGTCAATTTTAATGCTGTTGAGTTCCTGTTCATTATGATCTCTTTGAATATCAAGTGTCGTGAGCAATGCCCGCAGTTTGACGATTGCAGAAGCAAGCTGTTCTCCTTCTTGCAGCGGTCTTCCCCTGTCAACGTCCTGCTGTTCAGTCTGTTTCGTTCCCTGCTGCCAGTCGCTTTTTTTATAGGGGTCAATGTGGTAGACACCCAATTCATAGAGTTTACTGATAATATCTTTTTTAGCGGTCTTGGGTGCAATCATCACCACATGCGACATTTTTTCAGTGCGAATCATGGTTTTTCCACAGCTTCTTTAAAGAGGTTAAGAACAAAGGCAGCTGCCTTAGGAATGTGCTTCTTGCTCGTATTTTCAAGCATGGCAATCTGGGAGTCGCCTTCTTCAAGAATGCGTTGTTTTTTCTTTTCGATGGCTTCCTGCTGTTCCTGCAAAAAGGCATCCTGCTCTTCATCAACTTTCTTTTGTTGTTCAGAAATCAAGCCCAATGCGTCTTGTTTTGCTTTTTCAATGATCTGCTGCTTTTTTTTCTCAGCCTGCTTGATCAAAGCTTCAGCTTTCTTTTCGGTCTCAAGGACCTGCTGAACCATGTGGTCCAATAACATCACCCGAATTGGTTCTTAACCCTTCTTTGTTCTCTGCCAGGTGAGGCTGGTGCGTGCTTGATTTATAAAGCTTTAGGTGTTTGAGTATGTAATTTGGTGGGTTTTTGTANNACTTTAAAAACGCAGAAGCGGTAGATCCAGGCTTTGATTTCTTGAGGGTGTTCTTGATAGTTTTTTGACAAAAGAATCACGCGGACAAGCGCAAGAATACCGATGCCTAAGCCGAGGATGAGGAGACTGTTTTCTAAGATTTCCATATCTGCAAGGTTGGCGAAGAGGAGGAGGAGAAAGAAAATCAGCCAGATGAGGAGTTCGAAACGAGTAATGGATGTTTTTTCTAAGAGATTTTTGTTCATACCTGCGGGTTGATGCATCGGTTTATATGATTTTATGTGCTTTTTCGTGATTTTCCCAGCAAAACTTTAAAAATCATTCTTGATTCTTGGGGTGTATGCGCTTGAGATCTCTTGTTACACTGTTGATGCTGTTGTTGAGTGTTCTTTTCCTAGTTGGATGTAGCTCATCCGAATCTAAAGGACAGGTGTATAACTCTCTTGATGAAGTTAAAGCACTTGGTAAATCCATGAAATGTATGTGGGAAAATCCCATCAACAAAGGAACCTTTTGGGCATTCGGAGAGAAATCAAAAACCGAAAGCCTTGTCGGTCCAACCACCTTCTTCCTGCTTGATGATGGGACCTACCGTTACACCTGGCAGTCTGATGCAAATCAAGGAACAAAAATTCGTACAAGTGTCCAAAAAGTAATGGAAGCACAGGGTGCTAAAAAAACAGGAGGCGCATTCCTCTGCGAAGAAACAACACTTACCAACAACTTCTTTACTCCTCCTACTGACGTGAACTTTTTTGATGTGGGGAGTTGATGAGTTTATCATGACCCCCGAAACCTCCCTTTTGTACCTCAAGTACTTCTTCATCTTTGCAATAGGAGTTATCCTCGGCAGAATCACTATGGCTATCCAATATGCAGTCATGAAGGGCGAGCAGAAGTGGTGGAAGTTCTGGAAGTGAACTCATCACAATCTTTATAAAATCTTGATCATCGTATCCTGCACATGACCAAAAAAGGTGAAGCACACACGATTCTCATGTACATCGTCGGCCTGCTCATCGCAAGCCTTATTCTCGTGATGGGATACAAAGGCATTGCTTCGATTACTTCCTCAGCTGATCAAGGTGCAATTGAACAATTCAAGAACACGCTCAAGAATGATATTGATACAGGGTCTTCGTTTGGGCGGCAAGCAACGAGGGATTATGCGATCCCCGGAAATTTTGAGAAGATTTGCTTTGCAAGCAAGAGCAAGAAAGGTCTGGCAGGAGCAAACACCGGCAATGCATTAGTTGACGATGAAATTGAATCCAACACTGCCAATACTGTCTTTTTGATTACCAAAGATAATGAACTCACTGGATTTGAAACCGAACCGATTGATTTTCAAGGNNGGCAACGGAAAAGACAGCCACACATACCAGCCGTTCTGATCGCTTTCAATCACAGCAATAGCTCGATCCTTCTCTTCAATATCCTGTGTATATTTTTTAATCACAGCAAGAATCTTCTTCATGCGTTGACCACTCTGCTTCGGAACTTTTGCAAGCATGATCTTTGCTTTATGCACCACACGCTTCTGCCCCATGTTAATCATATTTTTTTCAAGAAGAATCCGGTTGGGAATCTTGATGAACTGTCCAGCTCCACGAAGCGGTTCAAGGGTGCTGAAAAATGTTCCAATGCGTGTAACCTGTCCGATATCATCCCCCACCCGTATCACATCTCCAATGCGAAAGGGTTTTTTATTGATAATAATCAGCCAGGCAACCGCAGAGAGAATAACATCGCGGATACCAAAGGCTATTGCCGAAGTTACTAAACCCAAAAATAAGGTAAGGGAAGTGAGAGAAACCCCTACTTTCCAGAGGATGATAGCAATACCCATCACATACAGAAAGATGGTGTACACCTTTGCAAGGAAAATACGTTCTTCAATTTCCACTTCTGTTTCAAGATAGTTAAAGATGCGGTGCAGAGTTGTGCGAAGGATAATCGTTATGGCCAGTATAGTAAGAATAGACACCAAAAAAATATCAATCATTCTGAAGAGGACATCAGGAACTGTGACGTATCCTAGCTTATTTATTCCATACACGCCGCCGACAACAAGCGTAAGGAACAGAAGGAGGGTGATACGCTTTGAGACCCCGGTTTGTTTCAATGTGTTATTCTGGTTTTCTTCGTTGTTCTTTTCGTTGGAGTTCATCAACCCTGCAACTTCCTGCTTCTTTATAAGCCTTTGTGTATGTTTTTTCTTCTCCTTTTTCACTCGCCACATCCCGCAAAGTATTTAAACCTCCTTTTCTTTGTTCTTTGCTATGGCCACTGCTGAACATGCCCCAGAACCAAATGCAGGCGTTGAAAAATCACCGATTAAAAGTGTCCATGGCGAAGGCCCTGGTGTCTGCAAAGGTTGCGTAAACTGGGCTATTCACGGCAAGAACTGCTGGGTTTTCTGGGAAGGCAAACGCGTCTGTTCTCAACATGTAGATGAAACAGGAGACTGGCGCGGCGGGTTTAAGAATGTGTCTGAGTTTGACGAATTTCTTTTATAAATTACTTTTCTAATGAAAATAACCCTTTTAAACCCGAGATCATATAACTATTTAAACCCGTTGGTGTTCTGCGGTTCCATGCACAATCCAGGTAAACAGGGATCCGTTGTGGTCATAGGTCTCGGGTATGTAGGTCTTCCTCTTGCCTGCCTGAGCAGTTCCTTCTACAACGTTGTAGGTTTTGATATTGATCAAAAAAAGCTCGATAAAATCAACAACTGCATCTGTCCGCTTGATGAGGAATACACCAAAAAACTCTTTGCACAGTATCCGATTATTGCAACGTCTGATCCTGGAGTTTTGCATGATGCAGACATTATCGTGATGTGTGTTCCAACGCCTGTTGATGAACACTTTAATCCTGATCTGGGTCCTGTAAAAGGAGCGAGTGCAACCCTTGCCCAACAGATCAGAAAAGGACAACTGATTATTATTGAATCCACGATTTATCCAGGAACAACCGAAGAAGTCATCATTCCTATTCTTGAACAAAACCCGAATCAGCTGAAAGCAGGTGTTGATTTTGGTGTTGCCTACTGCCCTGAGCGGATTGATCCTGGCAACAAGCGCTGGGTTTTAGAAACAATTCCTCGTGTTGTGGGTGGTCTTACTGAAAAAGATTTAAACCGTGCACAGCATTTCTATCAGAGCTTTATTCGTGCACCCCTGACTCCGCTTCGCTCGCTCAAAGCAGCAGAAGCTGTGAAGATTCTTGAAAATACCTTCCGCGATGTGAACATAGCATTTATCAACGAGATAGCAAAAAGCTTTGATGTTCTGGGAATTGATGTGTGGGAAGTGATCAAAGGAGCAAGCACCAAACCCTTCGGTTTCATGCCTTTTTATCCCGGTCCGGGTGTCGGCGGGCACTGCATCAGCGTCGATCCCTATTACCTTATTGAAAAAGCTGATCGAAGCGGATTTGACCACGCCTTTCTCAAACTTGCACGCAAGATCAACAATTCCATGCCCGACTATGTCGTGCACCTGCTTGAATCTGCTTTAACACGGTGCGGGCTGGATCTGCAAAAAACCCGTGTTGGTATTTTGGGATTGTCCTACAAAGCAGGCGTTGATGATATCCGCGAAAGCCCTGCGTTAAAGATCATTCGGCTTCTTCTTGACAAGCAGGTGCAGGTTGCCGTTTTCGATCCGCATATTGTCAACACCGAAATGATCTTCCATCACCCGCTTCATGCATCTGATAAACCAAAAATCTCTCTTGCAAAAAATCTTGACGCCTGTTTAGCATCGTGCGATGCACTTATCTTAGTTACGAACCATGCTGAGTTTTTAGAACAAGAAGAAACGATCTCCAAGCATCCTATCAAAGTCGTTCTTGATACCCGAAATGTGCTCAACAAAGAAAAGCTGGAAGCTTCAGGGATTATATATAAGGGTGTCGGGCGCTAAGAAAACTTTATAACATACCCCTCCTGCGCGTGTTGCGAGGTATCGATCATGGATGGATTACGCTATCAAAAAGGACCGCCAACGGTAACGATCGTTATGTACCACTATGTGCGGGATGTTGAAAAGACAGAATATCCCGGAATCCACGCAGTTTCCTTCAAGCGTTTCAACGATCATCTTGCGCTTCTCAAAAAATTAGGATACCACTTTATCTCTCTTGACCATTACTATGACCACATCAGTAAGGGAGTTGCTATTCCCCAAAAAAGCTGCGTTCTCACCTTTGATGATGGAATTCGAGATCATTATACTCATGTTTTTCCCATCCTCAAAAAAGAAGGCATCCCTGGTGTTTTTTACCCTGTTACCCAGCCTTTAACAGAATCCATTGTTCCGATTGTCCAAAAGATTCATTTCATTCTTGGAAAAATGAGCGCAGTGGAATTTGCAAGAGAAGTCAACGCCTTTCTCAAACACGATCCCTCTTTATTCCATGAATATGAAGTTCACGACCACTTCAAGATCAATCCGCAAAAGCGTTTTGATGACAACCTCACTGCAAACCTGAAGCATAACCTTGCCCGAATGCCCCTCGTCATCAAAAAAAAGATTGTGGACAGTATCTTTCATGCACACTTTCCTGATGAGCACGCTTTTTGCGACGAGCTCTATATGGATTTTGAGGAACTGAAAGAAATGCTTGAAGCAGGCATGACGATTGGTTCGCAGACGCACACGCATCCCTTCTTATCTTCCCTTTCCTCTGACAAACAGGAGCGCGAGATTATTCAAGCAACGTCGCTTCTTGAGAAAAACTTAGGGATTAAAATCAAGCATTTCTGCTATCCGTACGGCGGTTACAACAAGGACACGATTGGTATTCTCCGCGACCACGGCTATGACACTGCCATGACGATCAAGTTAGGCGTCAATCAAGGTCCTATTGATCCGCTAGAAATCAAGCGCATTAACTGCAATGATGTGGATCAGTTGCAGGAGTAAAATACTCGATACTCTTTAAGGTCTTCGTCTTACTCACGAAATCCCACAAGATCTTCAGGTGAAATAGGATCGTACCGTGCAACAAGTTTATTGGTTTTCTTTCCAAGAACATCCTCATACCGTTCTGAACCAATGCCATCCGTAAATGCCTTGGGGCGCATGGCATACATCATCTCTTTTGTTATGATTTCGCCTTCCTGAATATTACAGGAAGCAACCAATGCTTTTTTGAAGTATCCTCGGTATACTGCTTCTCCTTCTTCAATCTTTTTTATTCCTGTCCCCATACTTAATCGCACTTCTGGTTTTTGAAGATAGATTTCTCCTTTTTGAGTATCTGCTTCGACAGCTCGGATCTTCTGCACCAGTTCTTTGAATTCAGAGGGCGTAAGTCCCACTTTATGGTCAGGACCCCATAGGTCGCGGTCGAAGGTAAAATGGCGTTCAACAATTTTTGCACCTAATACTACAGCTCCAACTGCAGGATCAATGCTGAGCGAGTGGTCAGAAAAACCAACAGGAAGGTGATACCGTTTTTGAAGGACAGCAATCGTTGCAAGATTGAGATCTTTAAGGGGGCAGGGATATTCAGAAACACAATGCAGCACAGCAAAATCTGCTCCTTTCTTTTTGAGATACTCGACTGCAGAATCCGTTTCTTCAAGGCTGCTCATTCCGCTCGAAATAATAATCGGTTTTTTTGTGGAACTAATATAATCCAGCATGACAAAATCAAGAATATCTCCTGAACCCACTTTCCAGACTTCAACGCCTAGTTGCTGGAGTTTTTGTGCAGCGCCTTTGCTCATCGGTGTGGACATAAACAAGATTCCCTTCTTATCACAATACTCCTTGAGTGGCTTCCAGAATGTGGCGAGTGGAGTGGCGTCATGATTTCGTTTTACCCAGTTATATCGATCGCTTCCTTTAAAGTGGGGCGCTGTGACTTCAATATTCAGCTGTTCATCCTCTATTTCATGGGTTTGGAATTTAACTGCACTTGCGCCTGCTTCCTGCGCTGCATCAACCAACTTTTTTGCATTTTCAAGATATTCTTGAATAGGCCTTGGTTCTTCAGTTTGGATAAAATTCTTTCCAATTTCTGCAACAATAAAGACTTTTTGGGTGAGTTCTTGAATCGTTCTCATGGGTGATTCCTCGAGTTCATTTTTTGTTATGCTTTTTGTTGTGTTGGGGGTGTTCAACAGATATGCTGCATAGGCAAAATCTTCTGGCGCATCAATATTTACGATATCTTTGCGGTGTATGATAAACGATAAACACCGGTCGCCGAACAAACTCTGTTTTTTCATCAGTGTATCACGCTTCATAATATAAAGTTGACCATTTTTCCAGTACGTTTGCGGGATGTCTTGTCTGCGTACGGTTCGTTGGTCATCATCAATGGAGAGTTCGTCAAGATTATGGACAAGATCGGCAACAAGCTTTTTTTGCCAGAGTGGATGAAAATGTTTGGGTGTCGGCGAAAGGCTGATTAAGGAATCAGCGTTGTTATTCAGGAACTTTTCAATTGCTTCATCTATCTCTTCTGCACGTTTGAAGAGTGCAGTGGGTTGCAGGAGTACAACGATNNGCAATCTGTTTAATTTCAGGATCTTCGGTAGAAACAAAAATCTTTGAAAGCAGTTTTGATTGTTGTGCTTCTTCAATAGTATAGAGGATCAACGGTTTTCCACAGAGTGGTTTGATGTTCTTTTGCGGGATGCCTTTTGATCCGCCCCGTGCAGGGATGATTCCAATGATTCCTTGATCTTGGTGAGGTGTCATGGTTCCTTTTTTGCTTAGTACATCAGCTGTTTTTGAACATCAATTTCGGTTTCTGCAAGAATCTCAGCAATCTTATGGCTTGTTTTTTCTTTGAGATAGAATGCACTTGAAGGATACTTCCTATTTTTGATCTGTTTGAGCATCGCCTCTTTGATTTTTTCTTGGTTATGGGGTGCACTGATGACATTTTCAGCGCGTGTTCTTCCCCCTTGTCGTGTTCCGATATCTACAACCGGTGTTCCTAAATATGAGCATTCTTTAATGCCTGCAGATGAATTTCCAACTAAGCAGCTTGCATGATTTAAAACGCGTGCAAATAATTCAGGACTTATATAACGATAGAAATGCACAAAGGGCGGCTTCTTATGTTCGCGATAGACGCGGATTGCTTTAGTCACTTCATCATTTCCTGCGTCAATATTTGGCCAGATCCAGATCGTGGGCATCTTTAATGCATCAATGGCTTGAATGGTTTCTTCCATCTGCTGTCGTCCTGATCCATACTCTGTTGTAACAGGATGCTGCATAACGACGACATACCCCTTGGTCAGATCGAAGCGTTCTCCGAGTCCTTCAGGTCCTTTTTCCCAGAGATCGTGGGGGAAACTCAGGTCGATAGTGGTGAGGTATTCAATATCCAGGCTCCCCACATTATGGACTTGTTTTGGATCCTCTCCCATCTTGATGATTCTTTCTTTAGAAAGTTCATTGGTGGGGAAATGCAGATGTGCAAGTTTGGTGATGGCGTGCCTGACGCTTTCATCAATCGTTCCGGTGACATCTCCTCCTTCAATGTGTGCTAAGGGAATGTTCATGTACGCTGCTGCGATGGCGATGGCTAAAACTTCATACCTGTCTCCACGCACCAGCACCACATCAGGTTTAAGATTTTCAAGGACGGTTGACATCTCCAACAAACCAAGACCTGTTGTTTTTGCCATGGTAATCGGAGAACCGCCTTCAAGAAGCATGTTGATTTTTGCATGAATCGGAACACCATCTCGTTCAAGTTCGCTGGTCACATCACCATATTTGGGAAGGAGCGCAGAAGCAGCAACAACCAGTTGCAGTTCGAGTTGGGGGTGATTTTTCAGCTGTTGAATGAGCTGTTTGCATCGTGTATAATGTACCCGATTAGTGATTACAAAACAGACCTTCTTTTTTCCTGTTCCTTTTCCAGCTCCTAAACCACCTTGAGGTATGCCATCCATGATTTGCAGGGATCGTCGCCTGCTTTATAAAATCTTCTTTTTCCATTCGTGAGATACGGATGGTTTGACAGCGAGGGTACATCGGTTGGAAAAAGAAGAGTCAGAGCAAACCGACCACTACAGGTCTACTGCTATAGGTCTATAACTGATGATGATCGGTTTGCGATTGACGTTGCTGTTGGGGCGATCATTATTTTGCAGTAGAACCCTAAGGTAGTTCAGCATGACAGTCGCGCTGGACACGTTCGACAAAGCGTTTCCATAGTTGGATATATACAGCATTATCCTCTCCAAAAAAGACGGGCCACTTATCCAGGTCAACAGCGGCAACGGCCGATGCAACAACAGACTGGTACTCACGGCAGAGGGAACGATCCGGTTTTACCATCTTCATCAGGAAAAACGGATTGGGGGAAACGTTTTCGGTGAGGGTTCGTTGCAATCCTTCAAGGTACTGACGGTCGGCATCGTTCCCCTCGTTCCGCTGCAGACGGGAGAGAAGATAGGCAAGATACGTGTCGATTTCTCCCGGTGTTGCGTGTTCTGGGGATGCGAGTGAGCCGGTTTCGCGCAGGCGTTCAAGGGCTCGGGGAAATGTTTTGAGATAAGGCACTGCCTGCGCTGATGCAGAGTCAAGAGTTTCCTTAGGTGCGTTGCGCACGAAGTTAAACTCGTTAATAGGATCACCCGACTGGCCGACTCGAGCCCAGAAGAGGTTGATATATCCTTCCTGACGGTCGCGATGCACGAGAAGATAGGGGATAAAAGAGGTGCCAATCTGTGGGTCAAACGCATACATGAGTACAGGGCGAAAAACCTGGTCTGCAACAGCAACCCGGTTGTGATCGTCAGAAGACCATTCATTATGAACATGTTCCGCTTCGTGGAAAAAATTGAGCAGGAGATTTGACAACGGCATCGCTGCCAGCTCGACCGTGTCGTTCGGATATGTTTTTCCCAGTGCGCTGTCGCCTTCATCGCTGACGAGCAGACCCGGACTGATAAGAATCGCAACTTCACGCAGATCCTCGTGATGGCCGGTAAAGGCGTAAAATTCGTTCAGAAGGTCCCTGACTTCCGGCGTGAAGGTCATCATTTTATCAGGGCTTTTCAGCTGCTCGACCACTGCGGCTTTGTCATACTGGCCGTCAACTGGTGCAAAAAGAGGATCACCTTCAGGATACTCAGGAGCACAGCCGGCAACGAGGAGCGCGATGCCTGCTGTGGTGATTCCGACACGTTTTTTGATGGTCATTTATAAGACGGAATAGCAGAACGTTTTTAAACCTTTCTTTAAAAAGTAATACCATGATCCCGACACTATCTTTTTATAACCTTTTTCATTCTCCTGTTTCATGCTCATCACCTGTTCTCTCTGCAAGAAGAAGCACTTTTATCGAGACACGTGTCCCTTAATCTATAAGGTCATGAAGCAAAATCAATTCAACCGCGAAGCAAAACAAGATTATTTTGGTGCATCTCCCAACCTGTTTGTTGGACGGTTTGGGTATCCCAACATTAACGTGGGTATTCTAAATACAGAACACGATCAGTACCAACAGAACGACAACCATCTGTTGTGGAGCAGAGAAAACTATCAAATTCCGCAGATCATGGACCTCCGTTTGTCCTTGATCAATTCGTCATTTAAAGCAAACATCAAAACCTTTGACGATCGTTTTCTGCAGATGAGCCAGGAAGTAGCCATGGCCCAAAACCCTGTTGATGTGGAACTGCACCTCTCAAAAAAACCTCAGCATAAACTCAGCTTCCACCAAGAAGCCTCGCCTCATGGAACGACCGTTCGGCTCGTGCAGGCAAATATTACGGAAAATCCAAAAATTCCCACCAAGATTGACAAAGCAGTGAGCGATACAGATCTGAAAGCAAACGAGGCGCTGACGACATTATATCAAAAGGATATTGACGAGCACTATCTCACCAAACTCCTCAGTGCAGGAACTTTGGGTCTTGGAAAAAACAGGAAACTGGTTCCTACCCGATGGAGTATTACTGCAGTGGATGACACGCTCGGCAAAGCGCTGGTGGAAGACGTTAAGCAATTTCCTGAAACCGATTACACGGCGTTTGCCGGAGGCTATTTGGGAAATTATTACATCGTGCTCTTTTTTCCTGGCGTCTGGGAATATGAACTGTTTGAAACCTATGCAGAAGCTCCTCTTGCACAGCAGGATCAGTGGATGAAGCCCCATGGCGGACAATCCTGGACAACGGATTACGAACCCTATTCTGGAAGAAAAATTTATGCAGAAGAAACTGCAGGAGGTTTTTATGCATCCCGTCTTCCGGTGCTCGAGCATCTCAAAAAGATCAAGAGGCAGGCAAGCTGTTTAGTGCTTCGGTTTATCACGCGGGACTATTATGCGCACCTCGGTGTATGGGTCTGCAGAGAAGCAGTGCGCAAAACCATGAACACCCAGCCGATTGTCTTCTCAAGCAAAGAACTCTTGATTGAATTTGTCAGAAAGTTTGTGCACAAGAAATTCAATTATCCTGCCGATGTCCTGTTGAAGGCGAGTAAGGTGATGCAGAACCAGAATCAGCAGAGCAAGCTCATTAAGTTTGGATTTTAAAGAACATTTTTACGCTTTTTTGTTATCCTTCTATCTTTCCGCAGGACAATCCCCCACGTTTTCTGTTGTATAACTCGCTCGTGGCGTTGAGCGAATCATTCCTGGAACAAAACCGCGTATTTTCGCATTGAGAAGGGTGATATCTGTTCCTTCATTCAGGTGTGCAACAAATTCCGGCTTTGCATCACACATTTCCACGTTACTCAGAGTAATGTTAGAAACACTGATGCCTGTTGTTGTCGCTAAAAGTGGCTGGGCAGCGCCGGTAATCGTGACACCCTGTACGTGGGTTTGCTGAGTTGGTCCATAGATACTCACCAGTTGCTGCGGTTTTTCTGGTGGTGTGGTGTATCTCACTGAAACGTTATCAATATTGATATTTTCTGCGCTGAGCTTGCCCTGGGTGTTCAGGATCGTGACTGGACTACGGGCGCTGGCAACCTGTATGTTTCTCCCTCTTAACATCTTCTGTCCGCTGGTCACTTCAGGTTTGGATTGGAGTGCGAAGAAATAAAATGGCTCTTTTCGTTGAGGCCCCAGCGTAATTTTTGCATCTTCAATATCTGCTGCTTCTAGAGAGTGTATTGCTGCTGAAGGTGCATCTGATTCAATATATGCGTTGAGCCCACGAATGCGTGTTGGTCCATGGTAGGGGTAGTTTCGCTTGGGTGATGATGTTGATCTTGCCGACACCATAAAGAGTGTCTGATACTCGCTCTTCGGATTCTGGAGGCGCAAGGGGTTTTCAACGATATTTTTGAAAAACAAGTTCCGCATCTCTTGGCCGTATGCTACCACTGCAGGGCCTGTCCAGTATCCTTCAAGAAGCATATTCTGCATGCTTACTGGTTCGCTTTGAGAAATATAGATTAAGTGGTCAATATCAGAATTTTTAATGCGAAGATTCTGCGCAGAGAAAGAAGGAAGTTCGCCGATAACAACTCCATCTCTTATTGTATCATGGATATACAGGTTTTCAATACGCATGCTCTGGGGTGGTCTGCGTCCCTGAAAGGGCCCGCCGTAGATGCCATGAGCATAGATAGGATCATAATCGTTGTTGGTCCAATACGGAAAGCTTTTACTTGAATTTCTTCCCTTCCAGTTCCTGTTTCGCTGAGCATTGCCGTCATACTCAAGGTTGCGAATGGTGCATTCCCGTACCCCACTTTTACAGGCGATAAAGTTTTCCTGAGGGGTGTACTGGTTTTGTGGTGATGCGTAGAGGTAGCGTTCTTCATCATTAGGGGGGAAGTCAGGCAGCTGAATAACCGTGCTGCAACAGGCAGGAACATTTGGCTCGTCTGGGCTGGTAGCACATCCGTCATTGCAGGTGTTTGCGCATTCTGGATCGTGATTGAATGTACATCCTGCTCCTTGGAGGGTTACTGCGTTTGCAACATCGATAAGTTTGTGTTGGAATGTTCCCGATGCAAGCTCGACCGTACCCCCGTTGGGTAGAGCGTCCATTACTTTTTTCATGATCTCATCGTTGCGTACGTAGTCATTTTCTGGCCGGTGGCCCCACCATACCGGAGAGATGGTGACTGCAGGATTCGTGAAACGCACATTTCCTTCTCCTGAGAAGAGCGTTTGTTGTGGTCCGGTGAATAATCCTTCTATTTGGAGAGTGGTTCCTTGTTGGAGAGAGAATTGTGCTCCTTGTTCTACGCGGATGTTGATGCGGGAAGGGATAACCATGTTTTCATTAATACGGTATGCTCCTTGCGTGATGGTCATTTCAGCCTGATTACCTGCAAGTTCTTGAAGGCAGATCGTGATCGATTTTTGTTGGTCTACACGACAGGTTACCTCGGGTGATACGTGTTCCTGTTCTCCTCCTCTTGGTACTTCACTTGCTTGGAGATACTCTTGCTGGCTCACCGTTCCTAGTTCAAGTCTGCATGTCGTCATATTTTTTCCTTCCTCAAGACAAGAAGCCAGTTGTTGGTAGCGTGTTTGTTCTTGGATGGCGAAGCCCGTAAAATCATAGTTCGTAGAGACAAGACTGATTATGAGAACTACAAAAAGAGCAAAAATACCCACACTCACCATCTTTTTTTGCATGCTTCGATTAAGGCCGATATTTCTTTTAAAAGATTGTCATAAATAACGAAAACATGTCACAACCTATCACAAGCATTAAAAACTGGCAACTCCCCATGATCCGCATGCCCGAAGGACGTATGATGGATGTGAAGAAGAGGACGATTAAAGGGAGGTTTGTCTATTCCGGTATCGTAATGCCTGCCAATCCTGCTGACCCCTTGCTCCGTTTTTCCATGTCGCAAGAAGACAAGTTTCTAATTCGGGGCTTTGCTCCTCGAAACCGCATGCTGGTTCAATATCGTCCGACCAAAGATAAGACAAGGGCAAAGATCTTGGATATTCTGGACAAGGAGTGATAAGGGATTAAAGAGGTTGGGGAAAGAAAAAGCATTTCAACTACTTTCTTGCTTTGTTTTGAGACTGTTCAGTACATTCAGGACTGCAGAAGAGTTCATCGCCTTCATTGGGCGTCCCCCAAAAGAGGAATTCCTTATCGCAGTTATTGCACTGCACAATCCGTTCTCCTAATAAATTCAAGCTCATGGTCATAGTATCTCTTTATCGTGTTTGTTATGTTTTGATCGCTCTTGATCGTTTATAAACTGCTGTGAAGTTCAGCACGTGATTCGTGTTAAAAAAGAGTATTACCGCAAATCAAGAAAAAGGGGGCAAAGTAAGTATTTAAATCTTGTGCAACTTTCGGGTGTTTTTCTTCTTTTTCTTATTTTTTTTCACTTTCGTGAGTCTCCTTTAATTCACTCAAGAACCGCTCCGTCGTCTTTACAATGTGCTCCGGTGTTGTCTTATAGATTTCACAGACCTTCACCAGCATGTCTTTTTCAGACCCCAAAAATTCTTCAGTTGCTTTCAGCTCCAAGCTTGTCGGCTGTTTTTTCTTTTTGACAGCCTGTTTCCACAGCTCAAAGAGCTCCTGCGCGCGTGCAGGCACCTGCGTTTTCTTGCACTGCAGGAGTTTTGCAGTTTCTTCCAGCACATTCTGCTCGCCTTTCTGCTGTGCACGTGCAGCGTCTCCAGCAACAAAGGTCACACGAACAATGCCATCCTGGACTTTGTTGGCCTTGAGAATTTTAATTGCCTCCGCATCTCCTGTATTCAAAAGATGCGTTCCTCCACAGCATTGCACGTCGTATCCGGTAATATTCACAATGCGCAATTCTTTTCCCGGAACTGCTCCGCCTTGATAGATACCCATACCAAAGGTTTGTTCTGCTTCAGTTCGCGGATAAAATTTTAATTGAATAGGAACTTTTTGTTGAATCAGCCAGTTTGCTTTGTCTTCAATCTCCTTGAGTTTTTCTTCGCTGATCATGTCATAGTGCGTCAGATCAATATGCGCTTTTTCAACGGTTTTCTTTGCGCTGGCTTGATTGATATGCTCTCCGAGCACAATGCGTGCAGCAGCTCCGACAATATGCGTTGCGCTGTGGTGCTGAGCGAGCTGTTTTCTGCGTATAAAATCAATAAAGCCTTTCACATCTTCACCCACTTTACACGTTGGCGTTTCTTTTAGTACATGCACAATCACACTGCCCTGTTTGAAAATATCCACCACTTCATCCTTCCCCTGCATGCCTTCAATAACACCAATATCGTGGAGCTGTCCTCCTGAGGTGGGGTAAAATGCAGTCTGATCAAGGACAATATTTTTGCCAATAATTTTGACCACTTTTCCTTGGAACACGATGTGTTTCCAGTCTTGATAATAGAGAGCTTTGGTTTCAGGAACGCCTTCAAGATCAATTTTTTCTTCGCGATGGGTTTGATGTTCTTGTTCCTTATGCTGGTGCAGTTCAGCAACTTGGGCATAGAAATTCTCCGGCACTGCAACTTTTTTGCCAAGTTTTGCAGATTCTTCGCGGACTAATTCAGGACTGATTCCTTGAGAATCATACAGTTCTAAAAGTTTGGTATTCGTAATCTCTGATTGCATCAGCTTTTCAATAATCTGCCGTGTTTTTTGTTTGGTGGATTCATATTTGCTCTTTTCCACCTCCAGCACTTTGGCAACCGTAGCAAGATGTTCGCTGGTTTCAGGAAAAATATTTTTTAAATAATCAGCATGCCATACACACAATGTCGAAAGATCAATATTCCATTCATACTTATCAATAAAACTCAATGCCCTCCTTAAAATCACACGAAGATTGTATCCGCCTCCCACATTGGAAGGCAGTCCTCCATCACTGATAGCAAAGAGGAGCGATCTCGCGTGTTCACCGACTGAAAAGAGTGCAGCAAGGGGGAGTACTTTTTCTCTGAGTTCTTTGGTCTCAATGCCCACTTTTTGTGCAACAAAGTTCCATGTTTTTTCCGTATCTTCAATCTCATCAACATTCAGATACGAAGCGTACGGCAGGAATTTTTCCATCACTTTTTCATCAACTTTAATGCCGGTAGCGTGAAAGAGCTTTTTGCAGACCGTTGGGAAGGTTGTTTCATAACTCGTTGCAGCTCCTTTGGTAAACCAGGCGTTTCTTTCATGGCCCATACCCATGTCCAGCACTTTCAGTTTGAGCTCTCGAGGACCGTGGGGTGTTTGTTCAAACATCATATAGACTTGATTGCCTAATTCGAGTCCTCGAGAAAAGAATTCCATGCATGGGCCAAAGTTTCCACCGCCCGCCCAGGCATCTTCGTGAAAGGTAATCTCTTTGTTCGGAAGCCCCAGCCCCTTACTGAGCCAGGAATGGATATCTCTGAAATATTTTGCTTGATTCCACTGTTCGGGCGGCATGAAGGCGTGCTGTCCAATCATCACAAATCCGGTATAGTGTGCTCCGGTAATCCCTACATTATCAATATCATTAAATCGAAGGCAGAATTGCGGAACCACGAGGGGATTTGCAGGTGGCTTGACTTCTCCACTCACCACATACGGTTGAAAATCATAAATCGAAGCCTGCACAAAATCTGTGTCATTTCTCCAGCGCGCAACGACAGGGTAACGTTTGATAGGGGTGTATCCTAATTTTTTGAAATGGCTTGCAAATTCATTCCAGACTCCCACATAATCCAGCTCTCTTTGAGCTGGCGTTTTTCCTCCAAAGAAGCGGAATCCTCCCGAGCATGCAGGATCTCCACAGGTCGGTGCATCGCAGGCAGTCCAGTAAAAGATTTTACATGCACACTGCTTTCTTTTGAAGCCCTCTTCTTTCAAAACACTGGTTGCATAGTATTGGTCAGGGTTTTTGCTTGCAGTCTGCTTGAATGCTTTCTTGACTTCTTTATCGGTTGGCATGCATACAAAGTGAAACAGGCGTTTTTATAAAGATTCTGTTCGTGCTTCGCCGATAAGAAGCCTCTTATCTACCCCTTAGTACATTCATCACTACTAAAAATAATAACAACTCTTTCTCCTGCATCACTATTTGCGCGCCACATCGTGGCGCGCTTAAGCCCCGACACGCATCGTGCGCGTCGGGAACAAGTCATGGCAAGACCCGCGCCGAAGGCGCAGGATGCTGCCACGCGAAGCGTGGCAAGGGATGATGCAGCAAAGAAATTATTTGTTGTAATCTGTTTATGCTCATTTTCCTTCTTTTATCACAAACTATAAAAATGCAGAGCCTTTGATATGACTTTTATGGAACGCCTTGCAGTCTGTATGGCTTGTAAACAGGCTGTCGGCTCTGTCAATTGTACGCTGTGCGGAGCCTTGGTGTGCGCGGCTTGCTTTGATCGAAAAAAAGGAGTGTGTGCATTCTGTGCACAAGGAAAACGCGTTTAAGTGGTGATGCTCATGAAAAAGATGGTTATAACTTTTATGATGGTTCTTCTTATAGTTCTTGCAGTTGCTTGCAGTACCTCTTCTCCTGATCAAACAGATCAAGTTCCTGCTGGCCAAGCACCGGTTCAGGCGCAAGTGCAACCTGCACCAAGTCCTATTCCACCACCAACACCCGTCAACCCACCACAGTGCACCTACAACCCACTCCCTCCTCAGCCGCCTGCAGTTCCTATTGAATCTGCAATTGCTGCGCAACAACCACGATCTCCTTCGCAACCTCAGCCTACTGAAGGCATTGCACGCATTCAGCAAGGAGAACCTCAAGATTATTTGACGATTGAACATATTGATTTACGAAGAACGAGCAATGATAAAGGAATCTTCAATCGCCTGAATTTTACGCTTCGTAATGTTGGCTCCTTTGAAATACGCCCGGTTGTTACGATCTTGTTTGACAAGGGAATTATGGGGCAAGGTTCTCCCACTGTTATTGAACAGGAAATTGAGCTTCCGCCCCTGAAACCCGGCTATAAAATTAACAAGTATGTTCCCACGAGTATCCGCTTTCACGAATTAAACCGAAAAAAGACGCTGATCGTCTCGGTTCGTGCAAAATTTGCTGATCAACAAACCGATCTTGATGTCGTGAAACAGGAATTTTACCCGATTGACACGCTGAAAGATGCAGAGATTTCGTGGACGTAATTGTGGATGTAAAGCAGAGCGAAAAAAAGAGGTGTTGCGATGGCAGGAAAGAAAAAGAAAGCAAAGGTCAAGAAGATTATCAACAAGCGCAAGAATGTGTGTGAGTTTTGTTAAGTTCAGTTGGCAACTGGGCAGTATCGATGTCTCGGGTCCGCATTATGCTCGTAATGGGTATCCATTCAGTCCTGCCGAAGTCAATTTTAAGGTCTATTTTCACCGCAATGTCCATCCTCTTCCAGAACAAGCCTCTCCACAATCTTTATCTCCTACTTCTTAATACTCACTTCCATCCCGCTTCCCACGTTCTCAAGCCGACTCGTAAACACTCCCGAAGTTCTCATGTATTCAACATAATTTCTTACTTTCTGAGGATAGGGGTATAAAATATTATCCGCAACAACGATTCCCCACTTCTTTATATTTTTCTCAATCAATTTGAGGTATTCCAAATATTCACTTTTTCTTGCGTCAATAAATATAAAATCAAATTCCTGGTCAAGATGCATCAGTATTTGTTTTGCATCCCCTATTTTGAGATCAATAAACCTTTGCACTCCTGTCTTTTCAAAATTCTGATGCGCAAGTGCTGCTCGTTGGATATCCTGTTCAATCGTAATGATGCATCCTTGTTTGTTTTCAAGCACCGCCTTTGCTAGCCAGAGTGTAGAATACCCATTTGAACTTCCAATTTCAAGAATCTGCAGTGATTTACACTTTTTCACAAGATCATACAAGAATTTTCCTGCTTCAGGACTGATATTCCAGAATTGCTGTTGTGTGGCTTCGAGTTCTTTGAGAACCTGGTCGATCTTCATGCCTCTTCGTGCTTTGACTCATAGTTTTCAAGGCACGTTGCGCAGCAGAAGCGGATCACTTTTCCATCAAATTCTTTTTCGTCGCATTGTTCATTGAGAATATCGCCGCAATTTGCGCATTTTCCAAGCTGGCCGTCCATGTCAGCTCCTTCCATAAAACCTTCTTCCCAGTCCTTAATTTCATCGTCTTCAAGAAGTTCTTCTCGAGACTTCTCAGAATAGACGCCTTCCATTTCATCTGCATGTTCTTCTTGTTCTTTTTCGGCCATGATGCGGGGAGGTTGAGAACTCGTTTTTAAAGTTTGTTGTTTTCTAAAACGGTATCACGTCCCTCTCATTCTTGAAACAAGAGATGATACCCGACGATCGTAAAAAGCGTCGGTAAACCTACCATGAGGATCAGAAAAAATCCGGGCATATTATAATCATAAAGGATAAAGTTGAGTACTCCTCCTGCAATCAAGCCGAGCACCGCTCCTTTCCAGCTTCCTTTTGTTTTGAGGATCATTGCAATAATCCATACACCTAGAAGACTTCCGAGAGAGATTCCGATCAAAGCTCCCAAGACACCACCTGCTTCATATCCTGCTGCTGCACCTCGAAAGTAAGGGATCCAGTCTACATTTCCGCCGATTGATGCTCCGAGAATCAGGCCTCCAAATCCGAGTAGGATTCCGCAGAGTATTCCTGTAATTCCTTCCTTTATCAGAACTTTTTTGTCGATGTTTAACATGGTTCCTCTTTTCGTTTATCTCTCTAAATAGTTTTTGCTTTCATCATTGAATGTACCTCTTTCCCATACTGGACGCTAAAAAGATACAAAAAATAACAATATTTATATACTAGTTATGCTATTAGGGTATCAAACGGGTATAATGGTGGTAGCTTGGTAATGCTGTTTGATCAATACAACCTTCCCAATGACATTTTTGAGGTCGTCTTTGCTACCGAACAACAAGTCCAGGTCGGTCGATTGCTGTTTGAAGAATTTAAGGCACACGGCGGAGAAATGGGCAAGACTGAGATGTCATTATTTGCTACCAAGCTTCATGAAGGAACGGTTGTGGAAACCGAAGAAGTCCACGGCCCTGTAAAACGAAAAATTCAAACAAAAATTTCGTATAATAAACGGCAGTTTTACGATCGCATCCTGACACCCATGAAAGCGATGGGGTTGATTGGCTACGATCTATACAAGAAACGCTACAAACTTTCCGACGGATTCAACAAAACACTCCAAAAAGTGGGAGTGATGTGGATGCACGAACTCAGCAAGAAGCAGGGGTTCTGAACAAAGACTCTGTTGAGACTCTGTTTGCAAATATCCCAATCACATAAGCAAAAATGAGGTGAGGAAGAGGCAAGGTTACTTATCACATTCATGGCTCCTTGGCTTTGTTCTTTCTTTCAACCACCCCCCAACAACAATCCTTTGTCAAGGAGCCATTCTTTTTTTCACGCATGGGGACATATCTCCAAAAGTTATTTATAGTGGTTAAACCATCTTCACGAAGTGATCAAAATGACGCAAACTTTTACGGTTATTGTTGAACAAGGAGAAGATGGCTACCTCATATCTGACGTTGTTGAACTTCCTGGTTGCCATACCCAAGCAAAAACGTACGATGAACTGCTTGAGAGAACAAAGGAGGCAATTTCCCTCTATCTCGAAGTGAAGGGTACCCCTGATGTCAAAACAAGATTCTTAAGTTTACAGCAGATTGAAGTCGAGGCAAGATAGATGTCTTCGTAATTGCCTTTGATGAAAGCTAAAGATCTGGCAAAAATTCTTCAAAAATTGGGATTTGTTTTTAAGAGGCAAAAGGGGAGTCATATGTTCTTTGAGCATGTTGATGGAAGAACAACTACTCTTCCCAACCACCCCGCAGAAGACGTTGATCGTGGACTCTTGAATAAAATTGTTAAACATGATCTGCAGATGAACCGGGAAGAATTTTTGAAATATATTAAATAACTCAACATTAAAAGGTCACGCCAGCATTTCTTATAGCATCTTTTAATTCCCGGATCCCTCCTTTTTTATACACATGCATGTGAACTCCATCCCTTTGTGCAAGTGGTGCGTAATAATCGTTATCATCAACATAAAAAATCTCATCGCCTGGAACTCCAGCTGCACAGAGCATGGCTTCCCATAATTTTTGTTCTGGTTTATTCGCGTCGTAATCAAACGAGTACACTTCTTTTCCAAAATACTGTCGAAATTGGTATTTTCTATCCAGATATTCAATACGACTTCTGATATTACCCGAGAATGCCATCAACATATTTCCTGTTGCATGCAGTTGTTGCACAAGCGGAAAGACATCAGGATCAGGTTCATACGCATCGTAGTATGCTTGCTTGATAACCTGCGCATCATATTTTGCAGGGAGGATTTTTTTGGCCCGGTTCCAAAATTGTTCATCAGTGAAGCGCCCTCTTCTTAGATTTGTAGATTCAGGGCAAGAAAGAAGTTTTTTAACAATTGTTGAATCATAACCATGGCTCGCAACAAGACGATCAAGTACCCCCTGCTTGCCATCGCTAAAAACAACACCACCCAAATCAAGCGCAATAACTTTTATCATATCGTCCTGGAATCCACCTCTTATTTAAAACTTCCTAAAAAACTCTTCAATCTCTTCAATGGGATATTGAGAAACATGCACTTGATACTCCTCCGGAAAGCACCGTCCATACATCGGCCACGCATAGCGCTCGTCTAAAAACACCACCACTCCCCGATCCGTTTCTGTTCGGATGCACCGCCCTGCTCCTTGGAGTGTTTTCTGAAACGCGGGTAAAATATATCCATAATCCCATCCTTTTCCAAATTTTTTGTCGTAATAACTTATAAGTTCTTGTGTTTCAATATCAGGCCTGTCAAGCGGTATTCCGACAACTATTACACATTTTAGAAGATTATCTGGAAAATCTACTCCTTCACCAAAACTTCCTGATGTTGCCCCCAATAATACCGCTCCAACTTTTTCATATTGTTTCAATTTATCAAGTATTTCTGCTTTTTCTTGCTTACTCATATTCGGTATTTCAAGCAGTGTAGTTTTTGTGCATATATCTCTTAAATAATTATCTATGTTATCTCTTAAATTATAGCTAGGGAAAAATATTGCAGTATTTCCCTGTATGTTATTTGTTATTTCTGAACAATATTTTGCTATTCGTTCATACATTTCATTGGTTCTTGCAGTATATTTTGTTGTAGTATCCGGTATTATTATACTAAGTTTATTAATTTTAGGAAAAGGAGATTTAAAATCCATACACTTTGCATTTATATTAAATAAATCCTTATACATCTGAGTAGGATTTAATGTCCCTGACATAAATATTGAACAGTGGCTTTCTTCAGTTATTGGTTTAATAGAAATTGAAGGATCAAGACATTTATAATTTATTGTTATAATCGGTCTTGATTTTTGTGTGAATCCTTTTTCTATTGTTCTGACAAATGATTCATCAGGTCCCTGCCAGTTCATTAAAAACCCAGCCATTGATTTTGCAAAACTTTTTTTCTTAAAATCAGATGTTTCTTCAGCTATGAAAAGCAAATCATGAACTAACTGATCATAATCTACAGTTTTGCTCACCTCATCCACAAACTCTTTTTTTGTTATTAATGCTTCCTTACTTTCAATTGATAACTTTTCTCTTGCAAGTTTTTCTATTGCTTCTTTAATTTTTTTTATATCATCAGCCATTTCATAAAATTTAAGCATTGTCGCTTCTTTTGCAGCATATTCTGCAGCCATATTACTAAGCTGTGAACTTAGTATATCTCTTGCCTTATCTGGAATGTTATGTGCTTCATCAAATATTATGACCATATCTGAAAGATCTTTTTGCATTCTTTCAAGAAGATTATCCCTTATTGACGGGTGGATTATATGATGATAATCTGCAATTATTATTTTTGCTTCTTTTGCAAGCTGCATTGCTATTTCATAAGGACAGATATGAGCCTTAGATGACTGTTCTTTTAATTCTTCTACATGGAGCGTTTGTGTTTTTAGTCTAGAAATTAAATCTTTAGCTTCTAAAGTCATTTTCATTTTATTTCCAAATTTATTATAATAAGTGCATAATTTATTATCTGTAATTTCCTTGCAGTATTCTGAAAATTCACTTTGTTTCATACTCCCCGCTCCGGGCTGTGCACATAAATGTCTTTTTCCTATTAAATCAACTGTAGTAAACTGTAAATTATATTTTTCTTTTATTCTTTTTATAGTTTCAATTGCTATTCTATGCTGTGTATGTTTTGGAGTGATAAAAATAACTGTTTTGTTATTTTTTAGTGCATATGTTAATGCAGGAGATATTGCAGCAGCGCTTTTACCTAATCCAGTTGGTGCATTTGCTATTAAACTTACTTTTGTTTTTATTGCTTCATCAACTGCATCCATTAATTCTTTTTGTGATTCTCTTACAGTTTCATGAGGAAAATATAATTCTTCTTTGTAATTCATAATAATTACATAAATTTTTAGTTTATAATATTATTGGAATAATTATAATTATTATTTTAAGATGATATAACAAAGCGAACAATTTTTTAAATTTAGAATTTGTTAAACGTATTAAAAAAATCAGCCAAAAATAAAAGCAGTTTGGATATTAATTTCTTCTGAAAACTGATAATAATATCAGATATTGGCCTAATGGATTCTTAAAATTCAGTAAACATTAATTTTATATTTTGCATATTATAATATCCGTAAAATATTATTTAACATTTTTTATTTATTGTCCTTAATAATAATTTATATTATTTGATTGCCGAATCAGTAAGTATAAGGCGAGTAATGAGATATTTTATAATAAAGTAAAATAAATAACAATAAACTAATCTTATGATATACTTATTTGGTTTTTTAGCATTTTTTAAAAATATATCAAATTTTTGTATAATCGCTACTTTTTATTCCGGAGATAAAATAAGCAGAAATAAGTTTATTGTCTATGTTTTATAGACACTTATAACTTTTTATTTTATATATTCATTAATTAGTGGTAACACATAGAAAGATTTATATACTTATATTATCTTCCATAAATTACAAAATGGCAAAAGACTATATGAAAGCAAGGCTTTTAGAAGGGAAGATAGCTGGATGGAAATATTTTGGGAATGATTATATTAATAGAGTACTTACTGGTTTTGTAAAACTTGTTGACAATCCGGAAAGACCTGCTTTTGGATTTGATTTACAGTCTGGAAACATTAAACTTCCAGTAGGCACAATTGTTGATGTTGTTGTTTTTGGTTATGATTTAAAGAATAGTACAGCAGATGGTTATATGACGCCCTTAACACAAATCTATCCAATGGTAAATAATGATGGCAGTAGATGGATTCCAAATTGTCTTTATGGAATAAGAAGAATAACTAACTTGAGAGGTGAGATATGGCCATTTGCTCCTGAATATGCTGTTTATTGTGTACATAAGAATACTCTTCATAGAGATTGGTTAACTACAGAAGAGGAGTTTAGAAGAGCCCAAGATTTACTTCAAACTGGAATAGCTCATTAGGCTGGATTGAATAATTCACTTTTTTTATGGATTTTATGCGCGAAGTTTAAGTAATATATTTTTAAGATCTTAGTTTTTAACAAAATTAGTTTTGTAAAGTTTTTTATAATTTTATCTTTTAGCTTATTATCTTTAAAAAAATTAAATAGTATAATACTTAAAAATTCAGGAATTTAAAAAAATAAAAAGGCCAATGCCATAAAGGCACTAGCCTGAAGGTATATTCTCTAAGGTATAAAGGGAGGGAAAAATTAAAATCCCTCTAATATAAAAGATTAGTAGCCACCTCTTCCATGGACTACATCAATACCAAGTTCTCTGCTCATGGTTCTTGATTGTTCAAAATTTCCTTGTTTATTTAATCCTTTTCCAAGAACATACGGGCTTTGTACTCCAGTTATTATGGTCATAACCCTGATTTTTCCTTTCATTACTTCATCAACTCTCGCACCCCAAATGCAATTTGCATCAGGATCTAAA
>DUFX01000071.1 GCA_013331695.1 Candidatus Woesearchaeota archaeon | reverse complement strand
TTTACCCAGTACGAATATCATGAACGGGGATTGGAAGTATTCTTAGACGGCAAGGAGATGAATGGGTTTAGCATCGTGTATCCCAAAGCTGAAGAAAAGAACATTGTGGTGAATACCGTACCCCCGATCACGAGTTCTTAAACCCTGCACAAATTTTTGATAAATTTTAATTTTTCTGTTTCAAAATTTTTATTATGCTTATTATTCCATATCCAACCAATACAAATCCGACAATTAAATTTAATATTTGGACCAGGATAATGGGTACAGTTTCTTTTAGCAAAGAAAACAGGATTACTGATGTACCCATAAATATCAAGGTGGATAAACCAAACGAAAAACCAAAAAGGTATAACCCTCTTTTTTTGTAATTATATTCTACTGCTTTTGCTGTAAATATTCCCGTAAACCAGGCGATAGTCATTGGATTAGAAATTGCAAAAATGAAAACTGAAAGGAAACTAGAAAGAAGATTTATGGAGTTAATATCAGCTGTAGCTGAGAGTCCGCTATTTACCATACCTTTGATTATTACTGCTCCAAATATGATTAGAACAAGAGAGCTGATTATACCAAATACATTTTTGGTTTTCTTTTTTTCTAACAATTTTCCAATTCCGACAATTGAAAGGGTGATGTAAAAATAGTCAACTAAAGTAACTGCTAAAACAGCAATAAGACCATCCCAAATTGTTCTTTGCAATGCTAAATTTATGATAAAGAAGAAAACTGGACCAATTGCAAGTTGAAGGAATAATCCAGTTAATAAACCGTTTTTAAAAATTTTGAAACTGTTATTCACATTGATCCGACCCGAACGTTTTTTTCTTTCACACCAGCTTCTTCTCCGGCGGAATAGCGAAAGGAGACTCTCCACCATGCCAGGTGAATCTTGGTCTGACACGGATTGCGTACATGCGCTCATTCGTATCATCAAATAACACGCCTGCACCTTGTTCTCGGGGAAGATTATTAATTTCTGTATCCAGCCCTTCACGCATGTAGCTCTGCATCAACATGCTTAGGGCATCGACATCCATTTTTGCTGTGATTCGGTGGCTCAAAACCGTGTCGCTTTGCGTCATGACATCGGTGTGGATCTTTCCGGGCTGTTGCGTTGCCATGATCAGCGAAATACCGGGCTGCCGCCCTTCTCTGAGGATCGTGATCAAGGGCTGCGTTGCTGGATTCCTTCCTTCTCTCGGTAAAAATTCATGTGCTTCATCAATCACCAGCCAAACAAGGGGCATGTCCAACTTTTCCTTTGCTGCATCTTCAGTAAAATAGTGAATCGCATCTTTGATGCTCTTGTATTCCTCATTTTTTCGTGCGAGCATACGCTGAACAAAGAGATTTTGTGAAACAAGCCCCACAATCAGCGATTTAATCTTCCAGCCACCTGGCATGGTTGCATAACAGCTGACATCAAGAACCGTAACTTGTCCTGCTCGTGCAAGTTCGTTGATCGAGGTTCCTTTTTCTCCTTTTTCAGCAAAAATACCCCAGAGCTTTGCGTTGAGGAAACGATTGATTGCCGCATCTTTCGTAGTTTGATCAGTATGGGTATCTTTTTTCAGGGCATCAATAATATCGCCGATGGTGAATGTGGTTGTTTTTTCACGCAGTTCAAAAATGATACGTTCAATCAGAACACCCACAGGTTCTGTGGGGAGCACTTCGAAAGTCATCTGCCAGTCTTCAGGACTAAATTCTCCTGCGTTGAGACTAAAGGGAAAGTCAGTGGGGATCCCTTTTTCTTTGTATTCTTTGTAGTAGGTCTTGGGTGTGTAAATTTTGACATCGAGAGCCTTGGGTTTAAAGCCCCACTCTGCCAACAGCGGTTCATCACGTTTGTTGGGATATTTCATGGTCCAGTAGATTCCCATGGTATCCAACAGAATAAAGGAAAGATTTTGTCTGACATGCACCGGCAGATCAGCCATACCTTCTGCGATGGCTCCCATAGTATAGCTCTTCCCCCCTCCCCTTTTTCCACAGATAAACACGACGTGCGACCGTGCAACATCGAGGTAGACATTGTTGGACAACGAAGTCACGTGACCCATCTTAACGTAATGCTTCCCCAGCAAGACCGTGCCTAGAAGGCCGTATTTTTTGACATCAGACTCTTTTCTTCCAATCACAACGTCATACATAGGTTAAAACACCCGATCTATCAGCTCTTTTGCCATCTCTGGATACATCTTCCGGTCTTTCATCATATAAATATTTCTCTTGGATCAAGAAGACCAAGGAGATCGGCAAAGACAAGCTAGAAACAACAAGCTAGAAAAAGGGCAACGCCCTTAAACAGCACATGAAAGAAGAAATCAGCTCATTGCTCCTTTATCACATCATCAAAGAGCTCCAAATCCTGAAAGAGGGAAAGCTCGATAAGTTGTACCAGATGCCGGATCATGATTTCTATCTCCAGTTCCATGTCACGGGCAGGGGAAAGCAGCTGTTGCGTGTGGTTCCGGGGAAGTATCTCTATCTCACTACAGGAAAACCGGACAGCCCGCAGACTCCTCTTGGATATTGCATGTATCTGCGCAAGTATTTGCATAGTGCAAGACTCAAGGCAGTTCAGCAGAAGGAGTTTGAACGTATTATTGAGTTTGTCTTTGAAGTGAAAGAAGAAACCATCAAAACACGCAAGCTGGTTGTTGAGCTTTTCAGCAAGGGAAATATCCTGCTCCTGGATGACCAGAACAAGATCATGTCGCCTCTTGAAACTCAGGTCTGGAAAGACCGCACGATTCGGGCGAAGGAACCGTATGTGTATCCGAAAAAAGAGTACAATATCCGAGAGATGGATAAACCGATGCTGAAAAAACTCTGCCACACGACCACGAAAGACTCTCTGGTTACCTGCTTTGCTATGGACTTAGGATTGGGAGGCGCGTATGCGGAGGAACTCTGTCTGCTCGCAAAGCTCAAAAAAGTGAAGAAGCCAAGAGACATCCAGGATACAGAGATTGATCATGTTTTTGAAGCGTTCGACAGTCTGCTTAACACTGTGCTTAAGCCAGCTATAGTGTATACTTCAGAACTCCCGAAGCAGGTTCTGAACATTATCCCCTTCCCCCTGCAGGTGTATGAAGGCCATGAAACAAAGGATGCTGCTTCGCTGAATGCTGCACTGGACGAGGTATTCACGACCATAACCTTTGAAAAAGCTGCACAGGCAGAAAAGAAAGTCAAAAATACAAAGCTGGACAAGGTGGAAGTGATCATCACAGAACAACAAAAACGGGTGAACGGTCTGCAGAAAGAAGCAGAGGAAGGCCAGCGCAAAGGAGAGCTCTTGTACGAAAACTACCCGGTTGTGACTGAGATCCTTGCAACCATCAAAAAAGCAAGAGAAAAATACACGTGGGCAGAGATTAAAGAGAAATTAAAAGGAAATACCGTCGTTGTGGGAATTGATGAGAAAGAAGGAACGGTGATGGTTGATCTCTAAAGAAACCTTGAGGGGGGAAGCACATACCCCTTAAAGATACCACTTAAGAAGCTTTTAACTTCTGCATCAAATGCTGCCACAAGGTTCGATAGCGGATTATTTCCCGTGTCTTTTGAACCACACGCGTCTTGGAGAGGGTTCGGTTTTTCTGCATGATGTCTTCAACAATCTGACGATCAAAGGTGGTAACCGTTTCAAAATCTTTTTGTGTTGCAGTTGCGAGATCGTAACGAATGAGGGCCTCTTGGGTTTTTGGCGTTCCGAGGTAGCCTGATCTGGTTTTAATCCGCGCAGGATCTTGGAGATAACGGCCATAGGCGGTTCCGGGTGGATTAATGCCTGACGTAACATATTCAGGACTTTCTTCGTTTGCTTTTAACGAACGATTTCTACAGACAATTTTTTGGCTGACTGCACCGTGTTCCAATTTAAAATATTTATCAGGATCAAATGCAGTTTCCCAGCGAAGAGGGAATTTATTGCAGAAATTTGCTTCAACGCCGGTGTTGAGGCGATCTTTGCAGTCCACGAGGTTGTCTCCCCCGTATTTGCAGATCTTAAAATCAATATACATACGCTTCTTTTCCTTATTGCAGATCTCAACGAGAGCAATAAACCTGCCATTTTTGTAGCCTGTCTCAGTTCTGACATCGTAACGCTCATTGCCCAGTTTGTTGCTGATAAAATCAAGAGTGTAATTATAATCTTCAAGGTGGCAGTCTTCTTCTCTTCTAAAGCCGACAACCGGCCGAGGATCCAGCTTCGCTGAAGGCGGGCGTATCGGAACATCAACGATCACTTCTACTTGCTCAGTTTTTGGCACCAGAACTTCCCGCTCAACACTTTCGTTGTAAAACTCGATCTCTTCATACGACTCTTCTGCATCGTACGTTTCTTGAACAGTGTAAGGAACCGTGACAAAGTTTACGACAAGCATAAAAAGAACGGCCAGAATAACGAAGGCGATGATCACATTTGCAAGAAGTTGCCTGCGTTTATGATATTCAATATAGGAACGAACCATGGCCTCTTTTCCCTCTTTTCTCTCTTTTTCCCCACGGGTGGATAGATTCCCTAAGGGCCAGTACTCTTTATAAAGTTTGTTGAAACAATCTTGAAACAATCTTTATATAGTATAAAATGATAAGCAAAAACTATGAGAACAAAACACAGCACGAAATCTCCGAGAGGTGCAAAGGGGGGTGCAGATCTCCATACCCATACGACTGCTTCTGATGGTGTCCTCACACCAACCCAGCTTGTCCAGACTGCAATACAAGCAGGGTTAAAGGCTCTGGCAATTACAGACCACGACAATGTGGAAGGAATCCTTGAAGCACGACTTGCAGCTAAGAAGCAGGGCAAAAAACAGATTGAGATTATTCCTGGCATGGAAATCTATGCACAAGATGAAGAACAGGGATTGTATAATATTCACCTTATTGGTTTATTTATTGATCCTTCAGACATGGCATTCAAAGAGTTTACGCAACTGATGGAACAAGACCGCATCAATCAAAAACAAAAGATTCTTGACAACCTCAAAAAATTAGGATATCCTGTCACGCTGGATGAAGTGAAAGCATTTATGACAGGAAGCATGATGGGGAGACCCCACATCGCGCGTGCGCTGATGAAGAAATACCCGCAAACGTTCAAAACCGTACAGAGCACATTTGACGACTTGCTTGGTGATGGAAAGCAAGCGTATGTTCCGAACCGAAAAAGACTTTCGTTTCAAGAAGCAATTCGCTTGATTAAGAACGCAGGGGGCGTTGCTGTGCTTGCGCATCCGGGAAGATACCAGCATTATTGGCCAAAATTGTTTGAAGTCTTTAAACAGCATGGCGGACAGGCAGTAGAAGTGTATTACAGTTACCATAGAAATATGACCAAGATGGAAGAAAAATTCACCAAAACGCTGAATCAGGAAGCAAAGAAATGGGCAAAGAAATATGGTCTACTGGAAAGCGGGGGATCAGATTACCATGCGCCTGATAAGGGCGAAAAAGTAGGGGGCATCCGAGTTCCTAGTGATACACTGGAGAAGCTGAGGAAGCTTTCGGGTTCTCAGTAGGTTTCAATTTCTCAACAGCTTGCTATTGATCATTCATTTTTTTGTCATTCGCTTTCTCAATAATAATTAAACTCTGTACTTTTTGTCCTCGAAAAAGCCGATAGAATGTTTTGAAAGGATAATTTCTTCTGAGCATGAATTGATAGTCAAATCCGCTGACTTTGTGATGGGGGCACATCTGCCTGAATAAACCAAGCCACCATTCCAAGGGGCGCAGGCGTTCATCGCCACGATCAAGCACCGGGTAGTAGCTGTTCGGAACACTGATCAAAACTGATTTTCGTGCGACACGAAGCTGTTCATCAAGCAGTTTTTTAATCTCTTCATTATTAAAATGTTCAAAGAAGCCCTGTGAGATGGCCATATCAAAGCTTCCATTTTTGAAAGGAATTTTGAATGCATCGCCAAATTTGAATTTGACCGTGCCATTGTAGTGCTTGTTATTTTTCTGGGCTTTTTTGAGGACAACCTCGTTGTTGTCAATCGAAACCACATCATAGCCAAGATGTGATAAGAAGATGGTCATGACGCCGGTTCCTGAACCTACTTCAAGAATGCCTTTGGGCGTTCTCGTATGGATTTCTTCAAAAAACTCAGCACTGTAGAAGTTGCCTAAGAAGTCTTTCATCGGCGTGACTTCTTCGCCATAAAATGAATCCCAGGATGTGATTTCCCCCATAGGAGCGGGGTTGAGGGGTGTGGTTTATATAGTTTTTCCTAAGGCAGGCTTTTCCAAGCTGATCTATCCTGCCTCTTCAAAAAGATCTACAAACCGCTTTATAAAAACTGTTTGAGTAAACCCTTCCAGCACCCGCTTCCTTGCTTCTTTGCCAACACGCGCGGCATGCAGGGGATCCGCCAATATTGCCTGAAGAGCATCTGCATAGGCTTGTTCAGCATGTGCATCACAGGAATAGCCTTGAGAAGGATGGGAAAAAACTTCATTAAATCTGCTGCCAGGACCGATAACAGGTTTCTCGCAGGCCATGGCTTCGAGTGCAGTGAGTACATAATTTGCTTCGAGACCGGCATAGATAAATGCAGTACAAAGATTGTAGAGTGCAACAAGATCCTGATCAGGAATAAAACCAACAAAACGAACCGCATCGCTGATGCCCAACACAACGGCAAGATGTTCAAGCTTCTCTCTGTCAGGGCCTGTTCCTGCAATGACGAGTTTGATCTGTTCCTTGCCTGTTGTAATCCGACCAAGGAGTATCTTAAAAGACCGAAGAATAAAATCAACGCGCTTGGATTGGCCAAGCCTACATAAAGAGAGAATCACTTTATCAGAAGAAGATAACCCATATTTTTTTCTGAGTTCTGCTACACCCCGAGAAGAGGGATGAAAAAACTCTGCATCGACAAAGGTAGGAATGACAACCGTTTTGTTTTTTACAGCTTCACTATAGATAAAACCTATATCCTGCTTATTGTGTTCACTGATGCTCACGACATGCGTGAACCCACCCATCACTTCCTTGTCCTGATTTTTCCAAGGAATAAAACATTTGAACGCAATCCTTGCCTTAAGCCGACCGAGAAAACTCTTTCCTTCCAGCACGTGCGAGTTTTCTTTTCCATAAATCTCTTGATGATACAAACCATTATCCACTTCAAAGCAATAGGAGATGGTTTTGTTCGCTGTTGCAGTTTTGAAACGAACAAGTGAGGCATCAACGGCAAGCGAAGAAGGCCAGTGGGTCGCAAGAATAACGTCGTAATGACCAGAGAGTTGTTTTCCAATCTGGTTCATATCGCGAACAAGAGCGGGATTAAATTTCTGGCCGAAGACAACGGATTGGAGAGGCTGGTCTCGAACCGTTTTCAGCACAACACCCGAAGGGAGATAATGTTTGAGTGCATCAACAAACCAAGAGGTGTACAGTTCACAGCTTCCACTTCCATATTTTTTGACCACGGCTTCAAGGAGTGAAAACACAATTTTCTCAGCCCCCCCATACACATCGAAAAAAGGGTGGATCACCGCAATACGGAGTTTCTTCATAATTCTCCCTCACCAGAGAGCCAAGTTTGATAAAGCGTTTGATACCCTTCAAACATTTGTTTTTCTGTATACCCTTTTAAAACACGTTGCCGCGCTTTTTTGCCAAGCTCGATTCTTAATTTTTGGTTGTTCATCAACAGCACAATGTTTTCAACAAACTGTTGAGGAGCATAGGGATCAACAATCAAGGCAGCATCCTGTACAATTTCTTTGATAAACGGAAGATTGGTTGTGACAATGGGTTTTTCGCAGGCCATGGCTTCTATCAAAACAAGAGGAACTCCAATCGCGGCGCCACGAGAACGGTAAGGAAGAACAATCACGTCGCTTTCGTTGTAGGCGTGAAGAATGTCATCAACATGACCTGAAACTTGAATGTTCGAACTAAAGCTATGCGCATGCTTTGCAGTGTGCTCAGAATATTTTGTGAGGTACATACGCAAAGAGACCTGAGTTCCAAAGCGCTTGTCAAGCTCAGCAAAAGCTTTGATGACGTCGCTTAAGCCTTTGAGTGGATCATTGTGACCAAAGTAGGAAATAATGAGGGAATCCTTGTTGGTTTTTTTGATTTTTATAGGTTTAAAACGTTGAGGATTGATTCCAATTCGAACAACCGTTGCCTGCGTTAATCCTAATTCTCGCTTTATGGTTTCAGAAGGAACAATAACGTGAGACATCTTGTTCAAAAAAAAGCGCTTGATGCATACGGGAATGAAGGTAGACGCTGTTGCAAAGAGCATCATTTTCAAAGCCCGGTGCAAAGGATGATTTTCATTGCGATACCACCACAGATGTTCCAGATTGTTGCGAATGCAATCAAGAGGTCCTTGATTAATGTGGGAATAGAGGGAATAAAGCGTTTGTTTTCCTTTTCGCATCTGCCAGACAGCAGGAAGAAAACCGCTGGAGTGGATATGGTAAAAATCAGCAGATTTTTGATTTACGACAACATGGACGTGACTGCCCATCTTGGCAGTAAGTGAATCTTTAATCTTCCGTGAGATCTTCATGAGGCCTTCGGTTTCCATGTCGCCAAAATCGCCGATACATGATAAGATTTTTGTCATCGTTGTCTCAACCTCGCCTCAAAATGTGGGAAGAAGTTTCCCCGTATTGAAGGATGGTCTTAAAACAGATCTCTGCAACAGCCTGAGCTGTGCGTTTTTTTGTTATGCTTTTAATTTTATGAGGATGGATGATAGGCAGGATACAGTGGAAAACCAACTGCTGGCGTTCGAGATCGCCGTGGGGGTGGTTGGGCTTTCGCTGATATAAAACACTCGGTTTGTTGTATAAATAGATGACCTGTGTTGGCCGAGGAAAAAAGGTGTACAGAAACATGCGGAACCATTCAGGAACATGTTTCATCACTAGAAGGTCGCTGGAATAACGATCAGTAATGACAACGATATCCGCATGGCGTTTGGGAAAGATATGCATAAAATACCGCAGAAGCAGATCACATGCGAAGACAGGTGCCGCAAAGGTGTACATCAATGAACGCTTCCAGCTAACGGTAGCGAAGGGGTCGTCGCTTACCTCTTTTTGTTGATTATCAATTTTCTCTTCCATGCGTTTGTAGCGTTTTCCAAAAAATTGAATCGGTAGAATATTTTTTCTTCCACGTCCCGTGTATATCAGAGCAGAGCGTATATTATTTTTTTGAAGCAACGAAATAAGAGCGTTGGTTGCTGTGGTTTTCCCTGCCCCATCCATACCGATAAAACTAATTAAAGGGGCAGAACGTAATCTCCGCAATCCGTGCCAGATTGCACTGCACATACGAACATACAATGCAATGAACAAACGCTGAGGCTGCGCCATTAAGAATGCACGTCTCTTTTTTACTGTATAGTTTGAAATATCTTCAAACGCACCATCAAAAAAAAACTTGAGAAACTGCTGGGCAAGATCCTTGCCAAGAAGCATGGTGAGATTCGTTTCGACATAGTTTAAATCAAGTTTGTGCTTTCTTGCTTTTTTTCTGAGGACCTGCAGTTGATCAATAATCTTTTCCCGCAAGAGGCCCTGTTTGTCCAAACCCCCGTGAATAAGCATTGTAACAAGTGTATCTTCATCAGAAATAACAGACCAAAAACCAAGCTTTTGGGAACCAACCATCTTTTTTCGCGCAAAAAGCGTTGAGGCAGGAAGGTAAATAACATGACCCCCGCTAATCCCGCCTATATGGAAATGGAAGCGAAGCAGTTTTTCTTCTTCAGGAAGATACGTGCCGTAGCCTGCATGGTTCGAAAACGGCGAAATAGACTGGCGAAAAAATCCTTCCTGCTTGAGGAGTGCGTGAATGTGTAAAAAATCGGCGCGTTGCACAACTACATCGAGGTCTTTGCCAACTGTTGATGTTCTATCGAACAAGAATTGATAATCACGGAGAATGGCATAGGGGATTCCCTGTTTATGAAACATTGCAAGGATTTTTTTCACGAGTTTTGTCGATGATCGCTCGCGGTTCATGTTCTTGGGGTTCATGTTCTTTTTACGTTGTTTTTTTGATGATGCCATAGGAATCAGTTGATAGGGTAGTTGATACAATTAGTATTGAAGATGTTCAAAACGTTTTCTCCAAGTATGAACGACAACGCGGCGAACAATCGTGTCAATGCGTTTGGCATTTTTTAAAGGAAGAGCGCCGACAAGACGGATGAGATACCGGTACCGAATAAGCTGATTTTTTAATTGTTGTGGAGGAATCGTCTTTCTTCGCTTTGCAAGGGTCTTCAGATCAACATCAAGTAAAAATAAACTGTCAGGACGTGGGAAAAGCTTGACCAGATGTTTCATAACCGCACTAGATGGGGTATAAGGGTATTGACCGTACAGATGATAAAAGGAGCGATCGCAAACAACGAGGCTTCGCTTTCTGAGCCAAGGATAAATATGGAAATAATAGCGAAGTAGATAATCAAAAAAGAGATAAGAGAACATGAGTTCATTTTTCAAGCTGAAGTGAGGAACGGTTTGGTGTGCTTCTTCTTCAAGAGCTTCTTGATAGATCCCCTGGATCCCCTGATCTTTTCTCAAAGAGGACAATACCCAAGAGATAAATTTTGTCAAAGGAAAAAAGGGCTTCCAGCCAAAGTAATAGGTGTGATGGGGAAGGGTAAGCTTGCCTTCAAGCGCTTGATATTTTTCAAATACTGCTTGCGTCAGCGTTGATTTTCCTGAACCATTCACGCCTTCAAAGACAATCAGCAGGCCTCGTTTTTTGAGAGAAATGCGTTTTGTAACATATTGAATGCTTTGTTTTGCAAGTAAAAAAAAGTGGATGAAGGGATTGCACAGGAGCATCTTTCGAAGGGTGTTCATGGCTACCAAAGAAACAGGCAACGAAAAGGGAACAGCATGTTCTTGGGTTGCCAGGTGCATAAACTTTTCAAAGCTAGTATTCCATCCATAGGCTTCAAGTTGTCGCTGAATATATACCTGGTCAAGCTTCCTTTTTTTAAGCTTGTTGAAGATGTGATGCTCGTAGGGCTGTATGGTATAATTTTCAAACAAGATATGGCCTGCGTGAATAAGGAGTATGTCTTCATAACAGGGAAGTAAAAGTCCGGAATAACCCTTATAGGTTTTTGCATGAGCAAGGACTTCTTTTGCAGATAGAGCTTCAAGACCACACCATGCAACCTTGCGTTGGAGATGAAGAACCAGAAGAAAGTCGTTTGTTTTGTCATATTTTACCACCATGGTTTTGTAGGGCTCGTTTTTTTCGCTGAGATACACCACAAAGCCGTCGCGCTTGAGATAGTTGAGAGCACGATCATATTCCCAGGGGGAACCGAACAAAAGGTCTAAACCGCCAATCTCATGGTTCACAAAAGGGGTTTGTTTAAACAGGACAAAACGAAGGCCATAGCGCTGAAGCAGAGTTAAGGAAGGAGCATAAAAAAAAGGAATTTTGAGCTTTTTAAGTGGAGATTTCAAACACAAAAGGCCTTTCATTTGAGAAGACCNNCGGCTCATTTATAAATGCTTAGGTAAAGCTTTATAAGGGTCGAGAAGAGCCAACCAGCACTGAAAACACGGTGAAAAATAAGGTGGCAAAACTCAACAAAAAACAGAAAGATCAAAGACAAAAACATGTTGTTTTTACGATTAATGCTATTCAGTTTGCCCGCTATTCCTACCCCATTGGCAAACGTCTTGAAGAACAGGGTTATAAGGTCACCTATATCACCTATTGCAAAGAGTGTGTTGAATTCTTCAACAAGCGCAGAGCATCGTATGAGTATATCATTGATGGAATGGCGCAATGCAAGCTTGAAAAGCCTCTGGTTGAATACCTTGAAGCATTTGAAGAAGAATATGAAGTACCCAGCATGAATCTGCTCCTTTTTGGCGACCGCAACCATGCCTGGTTTTCTGAAGAAAAAGCAAAAGAGAGTTTGGTGCGCCATTTTATGTACTGGGGGAAATTTTTGTCAGAAAACAACGTTGATTTTATTTTAGGAGGGACTGAACGGTTTATCAATGAAGTTCCACGTGCAGTATCCCGCAGATTTAAAACCCGGCATCTCGTTTGCAAGGTCCCACCCATCAAAGGAAATTTTGTTATTAGTGAAGATCATATGGGACGGTGGACAACGCTGAATGATTACTGGAAAGAGCATAAAAATAAACCCCTCACGGCAGCTGAACGAAAACAAGCAGCTGCTTTTATTGATGATCTGATTAATACGAAAAAACGTTCGTATCTCTGTTTTGGAAAAAATACGATCACCTGGCAAGACGTGATGTATTTCTTTGATCGGCTGTATGTCAATCTGTTCACGGAAAAAAGAAAGAACCCCTATGCAAATTTATTCCACATTGCATGGGAGCATCTCCAAAAAGTGATCCGCAAACGCTTTGTTTGGGTGCTGTATAAAAAACCAAAAGAAGGAGAACTNNGATATATCTTTTATCCCCTGCACCTGCAGAATGATGCACAAATTATTGTACGGGCACCTCAGTACAGCGATCAAGTTGCATTGATAGAAACCTTATCCCACTTTGTACCTGCGGGGTATTATTTGTATGTGAAAGAGCACCCCAATAATGTAGGAGGAATGCCTCTTGACGCATTGTGGAGGATTAAACGGCTTCCGAATGTACGCTTGCTTTCAGTCAACACCCATAGCCACACGCTTATTGAAGGTGCAGATCTTATTATCACGGTAAACTCAACGGTCGGCTGGGAAGGCCTTATTTATCAAAAACCGGTTATCACATTGGGTACTGCATTCTATGATATCAGCGGATTGACGTATAATGTGCGGGATTTTTATCAGCTCGCTGAAACAATCAAAAAAGGAATTAAAGATAGCAAACAGAATGGAAAAAATAAAAACAAGAAACTGACTGAAAGACGGGAATTACTGTATCGCTTTGTCCATGCTGTCTTGAAGAACATTCACGAAGGAACGATTGTCATGCAGGGAGAATATTGGGACAAATATATGCAAGACGAGAATCTGGAGAAAGTGACACAGGGAATTATCGAGGAATTGGAGCGGTATTAAACAAGTATTTTTTCTTTTCCGAGAGGTTCTACAACAAGAGCATCAAAGAGTTTTACTAATTTTTTGGCGGCTTTAGTATCTGTATTTAATTTGAATAATTTTGCATTTCCAATAGTTCTTGTTTGCTTGACCATCTTTAATGCAACAAGATCATCCCAAATCCTAAAGAGGGTCGTTCTTCCCATCCCAGAACCCTCTGCAATATCGGTGAGAGAATAATCCAATTCTCTTCCTTCTATGAGAAATTCTAACACTTTTACTTTAGGTGAATCTCCCAATACTTTTGTAAATTTTGTTTCGCTTAGCATATCTTCCATAGCGCATCAACTCTTATTTAAATGTTTCTAAAAATGAACATATATGTTTCATATTTGATACTATTGCGAGAGGAACAGATGGATATCTCTTTGTTTTTCTGGATTTAATGAAACATGAACTTCGTGCGTTGAAATTTTCAGCAACAAAAATTCCCATCGGACAAGTTCTTTGAGTGCTTGATCTGCGACTTTTTCTCCACGAAGATGAGTGGGAAGACATTTCCGCAGATTCGTCATTTCCGTATGTTTTCCTCCCTATATATTGCGGTTCAAAAGCTTTCTTAAGACTCTCTTCATGATCCCTATTTTGTCCATAAATAATAAAGAATCATCACGAGTTTATATACCTCACGCGCGTATGTCCAGTGACCAGTGACCTTGATTTTGATTCGGAAGAATTACGGATCGGAATAGCGATGCAGAAGGATTCCAACACGGAAAGTTTCCGGGTTGTGTACCTTTTTGTAAGAAAATGAGGTGACCAGTGGGTTGAGAAAATAATTTTAAGATTTAATCTTCGCCATAATCCTCTGATACAGCCCCTCATACTCCGACACCACCTTTCTTAAATCATAACCCTGAGCAAGGCGATATCCTGCATCAGCAAGTTTCTTGCGAAGCGAAGCATCATCCGCAAGAAGCAGAATCTTGGCTGCTATGGCTTGAGGATTTTTAGGTTCGAAAAATAATGCATCGTGAAGCCTGGGAATCGAGGCAAAGATCTCTTTGAGTTCAGGAAGATTACTGGTAATCACAGGAACTTTGCAGGCCATGCTTTCAATAATACAGGAAGGATTGCTTTCAGTTGCAATCAGCTCTGGATAGGGCATGACAACAAGGTCGGTCATGTTGAGGTAAGGAGGAATGTGATCAGGAGAAAATAAAATATACAAATTCTTTGCCTGTTCGCCTTTGCAAATGCCCAGTTCTGCGATGAGCTGCTCATACTCTTCAGAAAGTTGCTGTTTTTTGCAAGACAAGAGGAATTTGATCTTTGGATTTTTTTCCCAGACCAGAGGAATAGCTTGGAGGAGGTATTCCGTTCCTTTTCGCTTTGTGAAGGGACCATAGTAGAATACAACAAGATCATCAGCAGTATACCCAAGTTCAGGATGGTGCTGGCGATGGTGCTGTTTGTCCATCGGAACAAATTGTTGCAGATCAATGTGAGAAGGGATGTGGTGTAGTTTTTCTGCTTTCGCCCCGTAGCGTTGGAGTTCGTCCTTTATGCAAATGCTGTGAACAGTAATAGCATCGGCAACGTTAAGAAATCGCGCAAGGAACGTGCTTCCCAGCTGGTATTTTGACCGCGATTTGATCGTGTGAACAAGGGCACAATGTTTATTTCCGCTGAGCGAACGTGCGAGAGCACCGCGAAGAGCAAGGAGCGGAGCAGAACTGAAGTTATGGATCACATCAAACTGCATATTTTCTTTTTTTTCAACATCCTTCAAGGCCAATGGCTGGCTGAAAAAATGATGAAAGATAAAAAAGGGTTGAAAAAGTTTGGAAATTGCTTTCCGATACACCGGAATGCCGTGCAGGATTTCAAACTCCGGCGTTTCTTCGCGTTTGTCTGAGATAACGATGGGATGATGCCCTCTTCGTTGCAGTTCCTGCGCTAAGGTGAGAATGGTGATTTTTGTTGCTTCTTTAAAATCGCCGTGNNTCAAACAACACCGGGAGGCCCTCTTGTTCACGAGACTTCGTCAGATGGAATTCGGGAAGAAGTCTAAATGCAAGCACATTGCCAGCAGAATCTGGTTCAACAGAAGGACGATAGGCAGGTCTTCCTTCTTCGTGATACACCCTAAAGTCGAGTTGAACGCCTTGAACCGGGGCACGTTGTAAAACTGAAGTTGCAAGTTTATCAGCAAAACTTTTTACAGAAATTCGTTTTTTAGGAGCAAGAATAACAGCTTGCCGAACCAGCATATGGAGTTCTCGATGATCCAAATAGACATGATCCCTATCGTCGGTATAACAAGCAATGGGTTCGTGAGGATACGTCACCGTAAGATCCAATGTAAGTTTGCCAGGAGTCAAACCAGAGATGATATCAGCGGGAAGCTTTACTCCGCGCAAAGAAAGAGAGGGAAGATCATTGCAGTCACAATGAGCTCCATCTATCTCTTTATCAAAATAACGGAATTCTACACAACGAACAGGTCGTTCACCGCTATGGAGTTCTCTTTGATACGCATGAGGCTTGCGCACGATAACATCAACATCATGGATGCCTAAAGGGGTGATGGGGTTGCGGACGTAATGCTCCTGAGCAATGTCACTTGCAACTGCAGCAAGTCTTTCAATGGTGGTGAAGCGCTGATGCTCGAAAAGAGTATTCAACACCGAAAAAAAATTCCCTGTTGCAGCCATCGTATCAGAAAGCTCAGTTGCATGCCTTGGATTTGAGCTTGAATTTTCACATACCGGTCCGTGAAGACGAAATGTTATACCAAATAGCTGTTTTGTTCGTCGTTCTTGTTCTGTAAAGCCCAGATGTGCTCTGAGTAAGAGATCCAGATTGATGAGCATAGTGGACTGGTGCAACCACCAATTTATATAGCTTTACACAAACCATTTAAAAGGGAAAGGGGAGGGTGGGGTAAAGGAGAGGGAGATCGTATGGACTTTCGTGCTCAACGATTCAAGATCTGGGGATTGCCTACCTCAACGATTGAGATTCAGGACATTATCAAGGCCTGGCTTGCGATTTCTATAGCTTTTGGTGTACTGCTGAGCCACGGACAGATTTTGAGTTCACAGTTTATTGTTAATCTCCTTCTTTCGGCGTTTACTGTAGGAACTGCGTTTTTGCTTCATGAATTATCCCATAAGATTGTTGCACAGCAGTATGGCTATGATGCAGAATTTCGATCGTTTGATTCCATGCTTCTGATTGCGATTGGCTTGTCATTCTTTGGTTTTATTTTTGCAGCTCCGGGAGCAGTCATGATTCGAGGGGTTTACAATCTCGGACATAATGGGAGAATTTCACTGGCTGGACCGCTGGTGAATATTGTTCTTGCACTGCTGTATCTTGCGGGAATGCTGTTGTTTCCCAACTTAGTGTTTCAGTACGGATTATATATCAATTCCCTGCTTGCGGTGTTTAATCTGATTCCCCTGGGAATGTTTGACGGCAAGAAGGTNNTTTTTGATGCAGATGGTTTAGGGATGAGAAGAGTGTGAAGAATGGATAAGTGTTTGAACATCTTTGACTCCCTCCCCCACCAACTCCTTCGCCCTCTCCTTGCTTCGTGCTTCAGCAAAAACTCTAAATTCAGGAGCATTGCCTGANNTTCAATGATTTTCCTGTTTGGTCAAGAAGATTGACAAGAAGTACACTTGCGATACCGCCGTCTCTGCTGTAGATGCTGTGCGCAAGAATAATCCCGCAGTTTCCTTCAAAGCCAAACTTCAGCTTGTGGTTGAGCATCGCTTCGATAACACGAGGAGAACCCACTTTGGTGCGGATGATTTTCTTTTCGAGGTGATCGACAACTGAAGAGGTGTTCATCGGTGTTGCAATCGTTCCTCCAACGAGCTTATGAGGAAGATGCTTGGCAAGCAAAGCACCAATCACATCGCCGTGTACGAGTTCACCGGTATGGTTAACATACAATGAACGATCTCCATCGCTGTCGTAAAGGATGCCAAGATCTGCTTTGTTGTTGAGAACTGCCTGTTTTAGTTCTTCAAAGCCCTCTGAGAGTTCAGTGTCAACACCTGTAAATGCTTCGGTTCCGCGATGAAGCGTAATAACCTTTGCACCTGCTTTTTCAAACACAAAGGGCATGACAAACTGCTGAGTGCCATAAGCAACATCAAGCACGATAGTCATACCCGAAAGGTCGCGGACATGAGAGACGAGCATTTGCTGATACAGCGCAAGGCAGATAGGATCGGGTTGGGGCAAACGTTTGGATACTGAGGAGGGAACGGTATCACCAGTATCAGGTGAAGCAGATAGTGAAACGTGCAATGAAGCATATAGCACCTCAATGCGTTTTTCATCTTCTCCAACCAATTCGCGATTTTCCAAAAAGAATTTGATGCCATTCTGACCGGTTGAAAGGTGGCTTCCGGTCACCATGATGCCTCCGCATTGATTGGCTTTTGCAAAGAAATTCAGGCAGGGGGAAGGAACAACACCGCCGTAGAGGGGATTGAAACCTGATGCTTTGATGCCTGCGATCAAAGCTGATGCAATGCGTGCACTGCTCTTGCGAATATCAATGCCAAGAACAATACGCTTCGGAAGATTTTGTTCTTGTAGGTATTGACAAAATGCCTGTGCAATACGAAAACAAAACTGATCAGTAAAAAAATCATCGGTATTGCGAATTCCGCTGGTTCCGAAGAGGTGAAGTGGCATGAGAGTCATGATGGGTTAGGATGATAATAAAGATTATGAAATTATAAGGATGCAATCAACTCGTCGCTTAACTCTGCAAACGAACTGATCACAACATCCGCATTGACCAGGTCTTCTTTTTTATTGCGGGAGTTGAGAATCGCGATGCACTTCATTCCTGCACTTTTCGCAGCCATGATTCCACTTTTTGAGTCTTCAATGACAATACAGTGATGAGGATCCTCTTCAAGGAGTTTTGCTATTTTTTCATAAACTTCAGGGTGGGGCTTTCCTTGTTTAACGCCTTCTCCGCTGATGATAACAGAGAATTTATCATCGATAGCGAATTTAGTGAGGATCGTGTTCACAACAACCATGGAGGATGTTGATCCAAGACCCAGCTTGTAGGATTTTGCAAAGCGTTTGATAGTCTCAACAACACCAGGAATGGGTGGAATGTAGTGCTTCATGAGTTCGCTTGCGAGCTGGTCTTTTCTTAATACAAGGGAGGCAGCAAAGGCCGGGTGGTATTCTTTTTGATGCTGTTCAAAAACAATCCGTGTACTATCAAGCCCATGTTTTCCAGAGATCGTTGAGAAATAATAGTCCTCAGTGATAGGAATACCGAGTTCTTGATATGCTTGGATCCAGGCTTGGCAATGCAGATGCTCACTGTCAACAATCACGCCGTCCATGTCAAAGATAAGCGTCGTGATGGGTGTCTTGATAATCTCTCCTGTTTCGCTCGTCAGAGAAAAGGTCGGATGAGTCGGATCGCTCATGAAAACAACTCCAAATTTTCAATGATATGACCTTTTTCGCTGATGGTGTAGTCAACATATCGAAATGTTGAGGGAAGGACTTTCCTGAGTTTGATCAGATTTTCAGGATTTTCGCTGTAAGCGAGAATGCTTCCCCCTCCTGCGCCAAGAGGAAAGCAGATGCATCCCTGCTGTTCAGCAAGATGCATGAATTCCTTGTGCATTTCTGACATATAATTGGAGCAAAGCTGCGTCCGAATTTTACGATACGCTTCAATCGGTTTTCCGAGATTGTTCCAATCCTTTTTCCGAAGGGATTCTCTGAATTCGTAGGCAAGCATGCATTTTTGTTTGTGCAGTTTAAATCCCGTAACTTTTTTGAGTTCTTCATACCATTTTGCATTGACATCCGAGCTATGCCTTTCAACAGTGAAGTAAATATCCATGCGTTTTCTGACTTCTGCATAGTCTGCTGGTTTGATGAGTTCCTGCTGAATAGAGGTGCCATAGAAATTTCCCTGGCCAGGAATACCCCAGGGGAACCAGACAAAGTCGCGGATTCCTCCGTAGACTGCACAGGATTGTTCCTGCGTTCCGGTGATGCTCACGCCGAGATTGTTCTCCATCACTGCAGCCATGCCGATGATTTGATTGTTGCTGAGTTTATTTCCTGAGAGTTTGTTTGCAAGCAGGGCAACACCAACGGTAACAGCCGCACTTCCACCAAGTCCTGCTGACTTGAGCTCTGGAAACTTATTTTTAATAATGAATTTGACGCCGTCAAGATTGAATGCGTCCATAATTCGGAGCAACCAATTTTCTTTGGTTGGCGGGATTGCATCTTTGTCGTAAATGTAGCTGAAGCCATAGTCAAAGGATTCTACACCAAGTTTTCCTGGTTCAATCGGTGAGGCTTCGATCATGGTTCCTACATTAATCGAGATCCCTATCGTTCGGGGAAGTCCTTTGCTCCAGTCCATTTCAGGATCTGCAAGAGGATCTTGAGGAACCGTGGTGAGGCGCCAGAAGGATTGCTGGAAAATAGGAAGGTCTAAGCTTGAACCTGGGCCGTCAATGCGATTGAAAACCGTGAGCTTGGGAAGTTTTCCTTGTTCTTTTGCAAGGACAAGTTTTTCGTGTAAAGTAAGGGGAGTTGAAGATGCAAAAGAGGATTTTGAATGTGTGGAATCTGTTGGATCTTTCCATAATCGATTTGCATGCTGATAGAGTTCTAAGGTATCCGTTGGAAACCATTGCCCTTTATGCTGGTGCGCAGAGACAACGCCGTGCTGTGCAAGTTTTTCAAAACAGTCGTATTCAATCGAAGATTTTCCTTCAGGAAGCATATGGAGAACTCCTGGTTCAAGGATGTACACACCCATGTTGCTTAAGTTGGAGGGTGCATCTTCTTTGTGGGGTTTTTCAACAAAACGAACAAGTCGTTCTCCTTGAAGTTCCACCATGCCGTATTTTGTCACATCTTCAACAGGATGCAGACCAATCGTTATTTTTGCATGGCTGCGCTGATGCACGGCAAAGAGTTCGTGATAATTGACATCGGAAAGATTATCTCCATTCAATGCAACAAAGGGTTCGCTGAAGTATTGCGAAGCCTGCTTAAATGCTCCGCCTGTACCAAGAGGAGTTTCTTCAACAATATAGTTGAGCTTCACACCAAGCTGAGAACCGTCTTGGAAGAAGGTTTTGATTTGTTCTGCATGGTAGCCGAGGGCAAGCGTGATGTCGGTGATGCCATATTTTTTGAGGTTTTCTATAATAAGTTGGAGAATCGGTTTGCCTTGGATAGGTAGAAGTGGTTTAGGAAGATGATCGGTTAAAGGACGGAGTCTATTGCCTACACCACCTGCAAGAATGACTGCTTTTTTGAGTTGAGCAACTCCCGTGTCCATACCTTACCCCCTGATTATGACCGTTTCTTCACCTTTGTTTTACAAAAGACAGCTAAAAAACTAAAAAACACCTATATAAAGCTTCAGTACAGGATACCGATGTTTTTTATAAGCTTTCCGAGTCTCAAAGCGTTACCTTTAAATAGGACAAGCATGTTCAGACATCTCGAACGGCCATAAGGGCGTGGTTCTACCTGATCCCATTCGAACTCAGAAGTCAAGAACGCCACTGTTCCATGTTGTACTGTACTTTCGTACGGGAACCATGGAAAGCTGTTCACCTTTTCTTTTTTGTGTGTAAGCATTAATTTTTTGAATTTAGTTTTTTATCAAAATCATTCCCATAATAATAACAACAATCTGACTGCATCATATTTTGACGCCTACGGCGTTCTGAACCCAACGCTTCGCGCGTGAGGGGTGATGCGTTGTTATGACGAATCGAAAAAATTTCGGAGCATTTATCGTGACATGACTATTGTAGGATCTAACTTGGGCAAACCAGGAATAACGAGAGGAAGAGGTGCGTAGAAATGAAAAGTTCTTCCGATACCTTGTTCGTATTGAACAAAAGACTGTTTGATAAAACCCAATTGGTCAAGAGAGCGTAAGGAAGGAAAATTCTTATCACTTGGATCAACAGAAATGAGGCCCATTATTCCGCGTTCTTCAGCGATCTCACCAAGCCTGCGAACTAATTGCAAGCCATACCCTTTATGATGATACTCCGGTTCTATACCTACGCGATATAATTCAAGGATAGGAATAGGAAGAACACGAGAGGAAGAACGTTTCTGTTCGTCGGAATCAAAAACTGCTCGTACGGTAAAATCAAGAAAACCGTACTCTCCTGTAGGCACTTCTTGAGGAAAAGAATCTACAAGCATCTCAGGAGAAAGAGGAAACACAGTTCGCTTATGAGGATCAAGAGATCTCCCAGCAATTAAACGCTCAACAAGAAGGCTTCTTCCTTCCCGCACCCAACCACAGTAGGTTACGGCAACCGTAGGGAGGGATGGTCCTTCTTCAGCATTTGATGGAAGTCCATCAAGAAGATCGTTAGGTACAGTGTGTTGAGGTCTTGTACCCTGCACGATCGCCACATTACGAGGATCAATACCCATACAAAGAGAGAAAACCAGGAGGTATTTAACCTTTTTGCTGTTCAACAACAAGCATTATAAAACCCCCCTACCTGGAACAAGGTATGCTCATCAACTGCCCCGAATGCAAACACCCCCTCCATGAAGGCCAGCATCGGTTTAATGATGGATTGTATACCGTAAAGTACTGCAAGCAATGCGGATTTAGGGAGGAGAAGCCGTGGAGTTAGTGAGTAAGGATGGGGATGTTTTCTTTTTCAGCAGCTTCTTTTTTCCGAAGTGCTTCTTTGAGATCGTCAATGGGAAAATTCCCAACACCGCATTTATTACAGCGATGACCTTCAAAGACAAAACCCTGAAAGGGGACTTTAGCAGGATATTTAAGACCACCACATTTACATTCAAGGACCTTCTTATTGTCAATTGCCATGTTTTTTAATCACCGTTATAATTTGAATATAATCTAAGTATATTTGTATAATAACAAAATAAGTTTGATTGACTTGTTTGAAATACTTTCGCAGACAGATTCTTTCTAATTCGGTTGTCGATTTTTCTTCTAAGGGAACACCAAACCTTACTGTAGTTTCTGCCAGTTCAAGATCGAGGAAACTTAAGTTTTTATCTAACCGTGCATGATCACTGAACTCGATAGGTATGGTTCGGCGATTAATATGTTGTAATGCTTCTATAACCCAATTGGATATCATAATAGTCCTCTAACTATTTAAACATTGTGATAGAGTTCAAAAAAACGTAAAAAAAGAAAAAAGAAGGCTCTCGCCTTCTTTACAACATCACTTCTTGAAGACCTTCTTCGTCTGCGACAATTTCTTCTGCCACAGGAGAATGAACAACCTTGTCGTAATAACCGACCGGTTTGATATCTGTCAAGGTGGTTTTGTGGACGATGAAGCGTCCGTCTTGACTCTTAAACACTCTCGATGCAACTTGCGGCATTTTGCGCAGCTGTTCTTCTTTTCTGTTGCTTAATCCCATAGTCAACACCTCCAAAGGGTTGAAATTTTTTAAGAAGAACACAGAAAAAAAGAATTCATAAACCTTTGCAGAAAAAAATCGGAAATATCACGATACGATTGGGAAATTTCCGGATGGAACCTCAGTTTTTCCGGATTTGACCCCCTAAAACCGGAAATCTACCGCTTTCCCCGTGATTCTTCCAGACGCTGTTTAAACGTCTTAGGAAGGTCGATAATGTACTTCCCTTCCTCCAGTTTAAAGACAAGCGGATTCTCTTTGTTGAAGAGATGAACCAGGTCAAGTTCGAATTTTCCCGGCTCTTTAACATTGATGGATTCAAAGTCAAGCACAATCGGCTCATCTTCCTCGCTGTCTTTACCCATCAGGGTGAAAACGTCTTTCTCAATCTGTTCACGCTGTTGAGAATTCAGCTTGACAAGTTGGGTTTCAGCTTCCTTGATCTTTTCCAGCTTTTCTTGTTTGATAAAGAAAAAGAGTTTAGCGCCACAGCTACATCCTTCAATAATTTCATTCGATCCGTCTTCGTAAAAACGGTTGCAGCGAACGCATTGGTGTGGCATAGGTTCACAGGTAATTCTAGTATAGAGATAGTTCTCTTATCTTCGCCTGCATTATCTTCGCTTTCCCTGCAAACGGTTCGCTAACGTAGCGAGGCGCCGTCCTGCAGAAGGAAGTGTATGGTGGGTAAAGAGCTGGATCTTATCAGGATCACGCTTGACCTTTCTCACCACACTTGCTGGACCAATAATCGTAACACCGACGCGATCTCCAAGAAGTACACTGATCATATTGACTTTTAATTTCTGAAGAAGATCATGGGTAACCGTATTGCCAGGATAGATGACTGCAAGTTCAATGCCACGAAATTCTTTGTTGATTTCTTCCATGGTGGTTTTGATCAATTCAATCTCTTCCTCTTTGCGCAGGCGTCCTTCAAGAAGTACAATCTTGTGCTGTTTTGCAAGGGCCAGTAACTTTTTAATTCTGCCAATGGAACTAACGTGTTCAATTTCACTATACGGAACAAATTGTAAGGTTAAGGTCATCCTATCTCCTCTTTATTGATCACATGGTGTTAATATTGTGTTGACGATGCTCTTGAAAGCTACTATTAAAAGCATCCTTTATAATGATTTATGCTGCAACTTTGAATAAGGATTCGTAAAATTCCTCCATGTTCGTTCCTTTTTTGGCGCTGATGCATGCAACAGGGTACTGCGGGAATGCTGCTGCTACTTTATCCTTGTCTGCCTTTCGCAGATCCATTTTGTTTGCTGCAATGAGAACCGGAATCGAACGTGCTGCAAGATTGCCGATGATCGTAATGTTCACCTGTGAATACGGATCCTTGGTTGCGTCGAGCACCACAATCACACAATCCATATCATCAAGCCAACGGATGGCATCAATAACACCCTTGGTTGCTTCTTTTGCACGCTTTTTTGCTTCAGCAGCTTTTAATCCTTTTTTGACAAAATCTTCGTAATCAATTTTTGTTGCAATGCCGGGAGTATCAACAAGGCTGAAGGAGAGTTCTTTTTTTCCTGATTTAATGTTAATCTGTTCCTTCACTTGAATTTCGCGGGTTTCGTGTTCAATATGAGAAACCTTACCCATCTCTTCCCCAAGCCAATCCTTGCAAATACGGTTTGCGAGTGTTGTTTTCCCGCCATTGGGAGGACCATAGAGACCGAGTTTAACGTGTTTTTTGGAGTGGAATAAGTCTTTAAAGAAATTGCTGAACATCTTGGTTAATTTGGTAATCATAGATCCACCACCGCAAAGAGGAAGGTATAAGTAAGTTAAGACTGTTGTGTCTTTTGACCTCTTTCGACCCCAATTTCGTGAATTCCTGGAGACTTTATAAATATTTTGCTCTTTGATTATACGGTTCTTGGGAGTTTCGGTTGAGTTCGGGTTCATTCCGACTCAGTGGATACGAAAGAATATACTTTATATAGATTACAAACCAAGGATTGAGCGTAAGACAGCCTATACAAAGGATAGCAAGATACCCTCCAAGGTGATGCCTGTATTGAAGATATCAACAGCCCCATACCGCAAGAGATTGCAGGAGAAATTCTTGGAGCTCTGCATGAAACCATTTCTTCCTGCGGACAAATGAATGTAGGGGCATTTAAAGAGATCAGCGACCACACTATTCATACTGCAAGTATTTTTCAAGATCATGATTCTATTGCCTTTGCCGTTGTTGTGTTTTCATTGTTTAAGATTAGTCTGCGCGTGAGGGATAAAAAAAAGTTTGCAAAAAGAGTGCAGAGTGTACTCACACGGCTCAAGGAAGACCTGCAAAAAGGAGATGCACGATCGTACCGTCTCCGCATCAAAAAGCTCTTTGAAAAAATTTCAGATATCGACAACAAATTTAAGCGCTATGTTGATGAAGTGATCAGCCATGCACAGGTAAAAAAAGGAACAAAGGTCTATGAACATGGCGTTTCCATCGCACGTGCAGCAGAAATATTGGGTGTGAGCCATTGGGAGCTCATGAGTTATGTCGGAAAGACAGGAATTCCTGAACGTGAACGAGTGAGTGAAACCATTACCCAGCGCATGCGCTTTGCGCGAAGATTATTCATTGCGTAGCTAAACCGTAAACGATAATGAGGTGAACCATGCCATCATCCTGTATTATCTTTGACACGGGTCCGATTATTAGTCTTACAACGAATAACTTGTTATGGCTTCTCGAACCCATGAAAAAGAAATTTGGAGGAGAATTTTATATTACACCCAGCGTCAAAAAAGAGCTTGTGGATGTTCCGTTGGAAACCAAGAAGTTCAAGTTTGAGGCTCTTCAGGTTTTGGATATGATTGAAAGGGGTGTTCTCAAGATCGTTGATCAGAAAGCAGTCAAGGATGAAGGGTATAAACTTATGCAGATAGCAAATCAGTGCTTTC
>DUFX01000023.1 GCA_013331695.1 Candidatus Woesearchaeota archaeon | reverse complement strand
TGTGTTAGGATCCTGGCAGGTCTGCCACACCATATGCCTGGGAATTATTGCATTGCTGGGGATGATCGGGATTACCGTCGTTGGGATGCCCTTGGCGTTTCTTACAAAATTTGCCTTTCCATTCTGGACCATTGCCATCATGCTTCTTGTTGCTCTTGCGCTCTTGTCATTGAAAAAACAATGCGTGTCGCGAACCTTGCTTCTTTTTAATTTTGGACTGATTGTAGCAGGAACGCCATTGCCAGAAAAGCCATCAGCAGTGTATGGACCCTGGTTTTGGGCAATAGGAGGAATCATGGCAGGAATTGCTGTGATGATCTTTGTGAAGAATAAACTGAAGAAGAATACCTGCAAGGAGGGATCTCACATGAAAAATATACTGTCTATCGTTATTACTGTGTTAATCATTCTTTTGGCTGGATATAGCATCATCAGTCTTGCATCAAGCCCGCTCGCATTCGGAAACTCTGTTCTTCCTACGAGTAATCCAAGAATAGAAGGAGGTGCTCCTGCAACTTCTGCAGTTTCTGCAACTTCTTTATTCGATACGATTACTACAGGTACAACAGGCGATGGTGATGTTGAACTTGCCTTGACACCCCAAGAATTCAAAGGCGGTGTGCTGAACATTGCCCTTGGTGCAAACACGCATTCTGTTGACTTATCTCAATTCGATTTAGGTAATGCTATTCTTTTGGTCTATCAAGACAACAAACAAAAAGAAAAAACGATCAAACCAGGATCTGCACCGGCATTAAGCGGACATCACGCCAATGGAATGCTTGCATTTCAACTTGATCAGGACAAATTAGAATCCTTTACCGTTGTGATTCTTGGAATTCCTAAACAGCAACAAAGAGTCTATCAATGGACGGCATAGGGGAGTGAACCATGACGTTTACTTTTAACCACAAAACCATCGGCTCCATGCTTGTAGGATTCTCACTGATCCTATTGTTTGCCTTGATCTTTGTTAAGCTTGATGTGGACGAACAAGGAGAAGCACTCTGCGATTCAGTGCACGCAAATAAACAAGACATGAATCAGTGTCCGGTTCACACAAGTAATCTTTCCTGGCTCATGGTCGTTGCATTCGGCATTTCCTTTCTGGTTCTGGGAAGCGGGGTGTATATGATTTTTCTTCCGTTGAGAAAAGAAAAAGAGAAAGATGAAGCCAGCTATAAACCCGTTGATCTTGCCCGTCTTGACGGCGACGAACAAAAGATTTATACACTTATTAAGACTAAAGACGGTTCAACGTATCAAAGCGATCTGATTCAGGAGACAGCCTATTCAAAAGTCAAAATAAGCAGGATCCTTGATCGCATGGAGGGGAAAGGTTTGCTCGAGAGAAAAAGAAGGGGAATGACGAATATTGTTATTCTCAAGTAAAAAGGAGGTTAGAGCATGACAAAAGAACATCGATGCGGGTATTTGAGTCCTAAAGCACTTGCAATTGCTTTGGGAGTGTTAGTGGGAGCATATGTATTCTTGCTTGGATTAATTCTTACTCTTGCTCCTGAGGCAAAATTTTTCTGGGTGAGCAAAGAGCTCCTCGCGATGCTGGCAACCCTCTATCCAGGATATGCTGCAACAGTCCTTGGAAGTTTCATTGGATTATTCTGGGGCTTTGTATGCGGGGCTGTTTGCGGAGCAATATTGGCATGGCTCCATAATCTTGCCTTAGAAAAAACGTGTAAATAAGCGCACCTTATTTTTTTATTTTTACTTTTTCTTCTCTTTTCTCTTCATTCCTATTGTCGTCACCGCAAACAAGAAGGTGCGTTCTTGACGGATATTCTTTAAGCCTGCTTCTTCAAACAAGCGGATCATTTCTTTTCGGCTGTTGATGTACACGCATCCTGGCTCAACCTTTACAAAAAGATGGTGCAACAGCGATGAGAAGAAGTTGATATCAGCAATCATCACCTTTCCGCCGGGCTTGCAGACTCTTACCATTTCTGACAATGCTTGATGCTGATTAGGATAATGGTGAAAGGCTTCGGTGCTCACCACATAATCAAACGTGTTGTCTTTGAGTTTCAGATGATGCACATCCATTTGAAAGAATTTCGCAGAAGGAACCTTGTGTTTTGCAAGAGCAAGCATGTTTTCTGCGATATCAACTCCAAAAAGCTGGAGTCGCGGCTTGGTTTTGGCAAGCTCATACAATAACTCGCCGGTTCCGCAGCTGAGATCAAGGAACTTCGCTTTTTGTTTTGCTTCCACATTTTTGTCCACTTCAACAAAAACCTTGCGGTGAAACTTCTTCATCCACCACTGAAATAAGGAGAAGTCATAATGAGGAGCCCACCTATTGAAAGTCTCAAGGTTTTTCTTGACGATCTTATCCGTTGGATTTTGAGCAGGCATACCTTCCCACAAAAATAAAGGACTATTAAAAGATAGTGGAAAATGGTATACTTCTCGAAAGGCTTAAATACTCTTCACTGCTCACGGGTTTCATGGAAAAATCCCTTGATGCGATCCTGTTGCAAGCAGTACAGTATGTTAAAGGACTTACACCTAGAGAGCACCACCAGCTGTACAAGCTCTTTCGTTTGGCAAATGAGATTCCTCGCATCGCAAAAAATTATTTTAGCAACCCCGTAAACCATGCGGATATTAATGCTCGGCTGGATCGTTTGTTGGCAAAAACAACAGACACGGATGAACGTGCTAGTCTCGCAGGTGGCAACATGTATGCTTCCATTAGTTATTATCTTCATAAAGGGGATGTTCATCGTTTTGCATCTGCAATTAGAAGTCTAGAACAAGATGAATCGAGTCCCTACCGTGTTTTGGCAAAAGGATTAACATTGCTTGGAACTTCACTGCTCGAAATGTGTGTAGATCATCAGCAACTTTTAACTCCTGATCAACTTGATTATGTGCTCTTTCAACGATTTGCTCCTGCTTCATTAGCATCAAGCGCCGAGTATCGGGAAAAACCGGTGTTGGTTGTTGTTACCCCTCTTCCCTTAGACCGATATCGTGCTGCGTTTTTTTTCAGCAGTGCTTCTCTGGATGAGCAAGATGCACGTAAACGTCTTCAAGTAAATTTTCTGATGAAGTGCGGCTATTTTACAGGATCGCGGGATCGCGTAGCAAGAAAAATACTCGGCAGTACACAAGAACAAAGTATCCGAGAATATGGAATTGTAGAAGTAATGACACACCAGTTTGAAGGTTATCTCTTCTTGCGCTGGACGATTGAACAAGCTGGAAGACTTGCTGAACAATACAAAATTCCTGCCCCTATCGGATTTAAAACAGTCAGCTTGCCGGGAGTTGAAGCAGGAATATTGAACTAATCCATTCTCGAGGAAAACCTTTTATATCCCTTTTATTGCCAGAGAAACATGACCGAAAACTTTCAACAAGGCAGGCTGGTGGAAAAGATCCAGGCAGCAAAAGACGTTGTTATTCTCAGAGTCAGCCTTCCAAACATACAGCAGAAAAAATATACGGCAGGTCAATTCTTCATGCTTGCACTGCCGGATATGCACAACAAAAGCGGTTTTCTCGTTAAGAAAGCGTATTCAGTCGCTACGTGCTGTGCGAAACACTATGAGGATTACATTGAGTTCTGTATCCGCTATTACGAGAATGGCGAACTTTCGCCAAAACTTGCACGTTTAAAGGTTGGCGACACGATTCTGCTTGATGGACCGTATGGGAAGTTTACGATTGATCCCCTAACAAAGCAGAATCTTGTTCTTCTTGCTGGCGGAACCGGTGTTGCGCCGATGATGGGTTTTATTCGGCAGATCCTGAACGAACAAATGAAGAACCCGATTCTGTTATTGTATAACACAAAAACAAGCAAGGATCTCTTGTATAAAACCGAATTAGAAGAGATTAGCAATGATGTTTCAAATATTAATGTTGTTTTTTCTTTGACTCAAGATGGAAAAGAGAGCGGGAAGGGGAGTGCAGAAAAAGGAAGAATCACTCTTGCCATGATCAAAAAATACTGCAAAGACAAAGATCTCAACAACAAGGAATTCTTTATCTGCGGACCGGTTGAGATGATTCGAGAACTCAAACAAGCCCTGCTTGACGCAGGTGTCGAGAAGAGTTTGATTAAGATTGATGTGTGGTAAGTAAACTTCTTATAGTCAATGACATAAATACTTATCCAAATAAGTCATTGGCTTATTAGTAAATGACAACAGTTTATATAAACTATTTTGTCATTTACTATAGTTTAAAATTTGAGTTTGGAAAGTAAAAAAAATAGCAGGATTATAGCAAGGAATAACGGCCAGTTTAATGCAAAAAATTTCTTTACATTCTGAGTAGTAATCATATTAATCTCCCTCGTTTATGTGATAAATTAGCCAGATAATAATACTAATGACCATAGTAATAAAGATTGACTCGAATATAAATATATCAGTGATTTTTGTTCCTGTCGATTGCAAGTTATAATAGAACCCAACCATCAAGCCAACAACGGTTACAAAAGCAATATTACGGTTCAACCGGAAAAAACAACTCTGTCGACGACAAAAAAAGAGCATTATACAACACGCATTTTCCTCTTAATCCTGAGACTATTTCCCACGACACTCACACTTGAAAATGCCATAGCTCCTGCTGCAATGATCGGATTCAACAAACCAAATGCAGCCAACGGGAGTGCAGCAACATTATAGAAGAAGGCCCAAAAGAGATTTTGTTTGATCGTCTTAAATGTAAGACGTGCAAGCTGAAGTGATTCAACCACTTTCATGGGAGATCCTTTCACCAGCACAATATTTCCTGCCTCAATCGCAATATCAGTTCCTGTGCCCATGGCAATCCCTAAGTCTGCCTGCACCAGTGCAGGCGCATCATTAATGCCGTCCCCCACAAATGCAACTTTCAAACCCTGATCCTGCAATCCTTTGACTTTTTCAGCCTTATCTTGGGGAAGCACTTGCGCAAAAATGGTAGTAATGCCTAATTGAGATCCGATAGCAACTGCAGTTTTCTGGTTGTCTCCTGTAATCATGGCAGTTTGAATGCCTTGTTCATGCAATTGCCTCACTGCATCGCGTGCATCGTCTTTGGCAATATCTGCAATGGCAATGAGTCCAAGAAGATATTTATTGCGGGTAACGCCGACAACAGTCTTTGCCTGCCCTTCAAGCTGGTCCCACGCTGTTCTTGCTTTTGCATCAAGGTTTATTCCTGTTTCTTTCATCAATAACGAATTTCCAATAATAATAAGGTTGCGCTGGAGGTTTGCTTTGACACCCTTTCCTTCGATATTCTTGAATGCTTCAACTTCCTTGATGGCGAGTTTTCGCTCTTTTGCTGCATTGACAACCGCACGTGCGAGCGGATGCTCAGACGAGTTTTCAACACTTCCTGCAAGCTTCAGGATATCTTCCGTTGTCGTGCCTTGTCGTAACGAAAGAACATCTGTAACTCTCGGTTTTCCCTGCGTCAAGGTTCCTGTTTTATCAAACATGACCACGTCAATTTTCTTGCATTTTTCTAAGGACTCGCCATTTTTGATAAGAATACCGCGTTGTGCTCCTAATCCGGTTCCGACCATAATTGCTGTCGGTGTAGCGAGACCTAAGGCGCAAGGACAAGCGATAACGACGACAGCAACCGCAGGAATAATGCTCTGGCTGATATCGCCCGTTACTAAATACCAAATAACCGTCGTGAGGACTGCAATACCTAAAACGATAGGAACAAAGATTCCCGAGACGGTGTCAGCAAGCTTCTGTATCGGTGCTTTTTTCGTTTGAGCATCACTCACCATCTTGACAATTTGAGCAAGCACGGTATCTTTACCGACTTTGGTTGCTTTCATAACTAATGATCCGGAAATATTGATGGTTGCACCAAAGATATCATCATTCGGGTGCTTCGTAACAGGCATACTTTCTCCGGTGAGCATGGATTCATCAACACTGCTTGATCCTTTCGCCACTTTTCCATCGACTGGCATTTTTTCTCCGGGTCTCACAACAAGCAGATCTCCGACCTGGACCTGTTCGATAGGAATTTCAATTTCTTGATTTTTTCGCAATACACGCGCGGTTTTTGCACCTAATTGCATGAGTTTTTCGATTGCTTCGCTTGCCTGCCCTCTACTTTTTGCTTCGAAATACCGCCCGAGAAGGATGAGGGCGGTAATCACTGCTCCTGTTTCAAAATAAAAGTCGCCGTTGCCGTCGAGAACCATTAAAACGACACTATAGATCAATGCCGCAAGCGTACCGATCGAGATCAGCGTGTCCATATTTGCCGATAGGAAACGCAACTGCCGGACCATTCCGCTGTGGAACTCCCAGCCAAATCCAATGATCACTACCATGCTTAAAACAACTTGGATCCACAATGTGAGATCCCGCCCGAGAAAAAAGAAAGGTGAAGAGAGTGAAAGCATAGCAATCAAAAGCACGGGAACCGTGCACGCAATTGCCCAGATTGTTTTTTTCTTTGCTGCTGCTACTTCCTGTGCAGCTGCCAGGCTTGCTAATGATGCCCCTGTAGCGTCAGCTGGCATTCCCATTTCATGGTGGCCGGGTGAATCTGCTTCTGGTGAATGTCCGGGTGTTGAAACAACAGGTGAAGAAGCTTGTTCAGGGATTACTTGATATCCATTTTTCTCAATAACCCCATAAATCTGGTTTTCAGCAACAATCGATTCGTCATAATCAACAGAGGCTTTTCGTAATGCAAAATTTACTGAAGCAGATTTTACTCCCGGAAGCTTGAGAAGGGAACGCTCATTCTTAATAGAACAGCTTGCACAGTGCATGCCAGAAATGTTGAAGTTGACGGTTTTGACCATGATACCACCCATAAAGGTTTACGCCCAAGTTATCTCAGTCCATGTTGCGGCATGGTCAACACTTTTATAAAGCTTATTGCTTCTGGAAAGAGCATATAAAGTGTTTGTTTGTTGAGGATCAAAGACAAGATAAAGAGGAATATCTTCATACTTCTCAAAGTCAGGTTGATTTTCCCAAGTCTTTCCCCCATCAGTGCTGATTGCAAGACCCAAGTTTCTTGAGAAAGAAACCATCTTTTGAGGATCTTGAGGATTCACTGCCAGGGCAATGACAGCATTATTGCTCATTTGTTCTCCCACGTCAGTCCAATGTGCTCCTTGATCAGTGCTCATCATAAGTCCACCGATAACAACAGCGTAAACCGTGTTCTCATCGTTAGGATCAGGATGCAACGATATAATCTCGGTGGGAACATCAGTTTCAACAACGCCCCATGATAGCCCGCCATCAAGCGTCTTTTGCAGTTCTCCATCATACCAGCCATATAAGAGGCTGGGATTTGCTGAGCTGATCGCCATCGTGTGAAAATCAACCGGTCCGTTGACGCCGTTGGCTATTTTTTTCCAAGTATAACCGCCGTCAGTTGATTGTACTATTCCTAAATTTCCTCCTTTTGCAGGATGACCGCTTGCGAAAAAGGTTCTGGGTTGCGTCGGGTGTGCTGAAAAGCCCATCAAATCATCTTCCATGTCTCCGATACGATAGAGTTTCTGTTGGCTTTTTTTATTTTGATCTTGTTCATTCGCTAATAAGAATAATCCATCATGGGTTGCAATGAGGAGTTTGTTGGAATCAGCAATATCAACAGCAAGACCGTGTGCATGTTCAAAAGAATCAACAGGAGTTAATGCTGTGTTTGATGTACTGGTTTTGGTGCATGCAGTTGCCCCTAATAACAAGGAGAATAATGCTAATAAAAAAATACGTTTCATCACCTTATTCATTGCTTCTTAACCTCATATTGCCCCAGGCTTTCAATTTCTTTTTTGAGCTGGTCAAACGTTACGTTGTTGTCGTGTTCAACAACCGTTTTCCCAGACTTAAAATCAACCATACATGCTTTGACTCCAGCAATATCTTTACATGCGTCTTCAATGACTGATTTACAGGATATACAATGCATTCCTTTTATAGTTAGTGTTGTTTTTATCGCTATTGTTTTTGTTGTTTTCATCCTTTTACACCTTCTAAGCTTTTACAACTTCAAATCCTGCGCCAGGCGTTGTCATACCCATGGAACAGTGGAACGGAATAAATCCAGGCTGGTTCGCAGTAAAACGAATGGTTTTTGTTCCCTTTGCAAGATACTCCTGAATTTTAAGTTTAGGAGCGAGAAGAGCCTGTGCACAGCCCTGTGCTCGAGTTCCGTCAACGACCCATTCAACCGGAACACCTTGAAGAATTTTAAAACGATACGGTTCATATTCATAACCCACAACAGCCATGTTTACGATTTGTTTTCCGTCAATCATTTGGACGTTCGGATCAATAAACTGCGTTGCAAACTGGCCGCTATGTTTTGCGTCGGCACCAAAGCTTCCTGCAACTCCGCCAACTTGTGCATCTACTTGAGGAATGAGGGGGGTACCTGTTACCACGCCCGTCAATGCGAGTCCGCTGCTGATATTGAGAATACCAATAAGAACAATCAGCACTGCTGCAGTTTTAGAAATGTAATGCTGAACTTTTCCTTTGCTGAAGCTGGTTACTGCGCCTAACGATAAAAGACCGGGCATAGTCCCTAATGCAAACACGAACATTGTGAGAGCACCGGTGACAAAGCTTCCTGAACTGAGCACATAGAGTTGGAGTGCTTGGGTAAATCCACAAGGAAGGAAAAAGGTTGCAGCGCCAAATAAAAAAGGTGCGGTGGGATGTTCGTAATGCGCATTTTCATAGAGTTTATGTGCAATAAATTTCGGCATCTTGAGGTGGAATCGGGAAAGGTGGGGAAAGAGCATCTGAGCACCAAGGATAATCATCAGAATGCTGATAATAACGAGAAGTATTCCACTGAGCTGAGATGAAAGGGTAAAAAATGAACCCAAAGCTCCCACAAGTCCGCCGAGGATTGCATAGGAAGTAAGTCTTCCCAGGTTAAAGAAAATATGAGGTTTAAACTTTTGTTTGCCTGAAAGTTCAGGATGGAGTTGGTTGTATTTTGTTGCGACCGTGAGCAGAAGTCCTCCGGTCACTGCCATACAGGTTGTGGTTGCTGCAACAAGGCCGAGAAGGAAGATGAGACCATAGCCCATGCCTTCAGAGATCCCTAAATCAGGAAAGAGGTTAAACTGTTTGAGAACAACATACAGACCCACAAGAACCAGGACAATAGCCCCCAGTTCAAGGTATTCTTTTTTCTTGGATAAGTGGTGTTGTTGCGTTTCTTCAGCCCGTAAAATTTGATATCCTTGAGCCTTTACTGCATCATGGAGCGCTTCTAAAGAAGGTGCTTCAGAAGCATCAGAACAATGGATCGTTGCTTCTCCTTTCGCATAGTTCACTTTCACATCATGGACGCCTTCAAGCTTCTTCCAGCGCTGTTCAATGAGCACTTCACAGCTTCCGCAGTGCATGCCCTTGATTTTGACCTTAAGTTCTTGCATAGGAGCATTTCTGAATGAAACCCTTTATATAGTTTATTGAAACTAGTTTCAAGAAGGATACCATCCAACCTTACCCCGCTGGATTGGGTCTATTTCACAAGAAGGATATTCGTCATGCCTCTTCGCTTGCGCTCAATAAGGCCATGCTGTTCAAGCTTATCAAGAAGCCGGGTAACTTGAACTTTAGAAAGGTTGAGCTTTTGGATGAGGTCGCTCTGATAGACGCCTTCTTTTTCTTCTTTGATCAACAAAAAGGCGTGTTTCTCTTCATGGTTCAATTTGCTGAGATCATATTCCTTTTCTTCAATAACCTTCTCAGTCTTTGCAAAGGCGAGGTAAACGCCGATACCGGCAACCGCAGCAACAAAGAGGCTTGCAATGATGGGGATCCAGACCATGCCTGATGATTGATGATAGGGACAAGCTTCCATAGTGCATGCAGCACTTCCTTCTTGGCCTTGGGTCCCGCAGGCTTCGGTGCAGGCATTGAGAAGCTGGCCGTCCATCTGAATTTTTAAGCTCAGAAGAAGGCCTAAGACAACGATGCTTGCTATAACAATCATGATTCCAAGGCGTTTGGGGTTAAGCATAAAAGAGCCAATGAGGGGGGGAAATATAAAAAACCTCCGGTTGTATGCAGTTCCCCATATCTCCCTATAGAGTTATCAGAATTGCCAGTTAATTTTATATATACCTTCCACTCCATACAGGTATGGCAAAACCAATCAGAGCAACTCCTACATTAAGAGGAGAAGATGCACGAAAATTTATGCAAGAAGTACTGAAGGAGCAACAAACTCCTTCCAAAGCACGAATGAAGCTATTGCACGATGCTGCAAACGTTAAATTTAACTTTCCCCACTAAAGTTTAAATCAATGTACATAGGTGTTGTTCCTTTTATTCTTTCCTTCAACATTTTGAATCCCATATTTTTGTAGAAGTGTATGGAGTCTCTTTTTGGATGGGTATTTCTTTTTGCATCAAGCGTAATAAACCTACAACCTGCTTTATTTCGGTTGATTTCATTGGCAATCTGAATCGCTGATAAAATCATTAATCTACCCAAACCTCTCCTTAGGAAACGATCATCAACACAAAGTCTACCTATTTTCAAAGCAGGAAGCGATTTGTAGTGGATCCCTTTCTCCTTGAAGAATTCTTTCAAATCACTCTCTAAATTTATTTTATCATTCAAAAGAGTAATATAGGATACCAACTATAGGATACCAACTGATTTTCATAAAACCATAAAAAGGTGATTGAGAGCCTCTGTTTTTGATTTTCAAGTGCATCTTCTCTTAAAAAATCAATAAGCTCTTTCTCGTAAGACTGAAATATGTCTACCTCATGGTGCTGAGCAATGATCTCTATCTTAATTTCTTCTGGATTTATTTTTTGGAGTTGTTCCATACATCATCTTTCTTGTACAAAAAAACAGATCCACTTAAAAATATTCCCTCTTTATACACCTTCTCATTCCTCCCCCCATAGCCGGAAGAGTTTAACAGCAACATTACGACATTCTATGACTAATTTTATAAACGTGCCCTCTCCTTAACGAGATATGGCAAAAAAACGCTTGACTCCCAAGGAAAAACAGCATCTCCGCAAGCTTGCAGAAGAGCATCTTTGCACTGAAGAAAGCGCTGAATTTGGCGGAAAATTACGGCAGGCTGTTTTTGGCTTTAATGACGGCCTCGTTTCTACCTTTGCGGTTGTCGCGGGTGTCGCAGGAGCAATGCTGGGAAGCCGTGTTATTATTCTTACGGGTTTAGCAAATCTCGTTGCAGGAGCATTCTCCATGGGTCTTGGTTCCTATCTCTCGCTCAAGTCTGAAAATGAATATTATGACAAACAATTAGTTGACGAACAGAAAGAAATTGAAACCAAACCAGATATTGAACGCGAGGAAGTGCGCATCATCTACATGAAAAAAGGTTTTTCAGGCAAACTGCTTGACAAAATGGTTGACAAGATCACCAGCAATAAACAGCTCTGGCTTGATGTCATGATGAAAGAAGAATTTGGACTTTCACGAAACGCCTGTGCAGAACCCCGGCTTTTGGGTTTGATTATGTCCGGAGCTTTTGTGATTGGATCCATCATTCCCATACTTCCCTATCTTTTCTTCCCCCTTAACGGAGAAGCTTTGAAGATTACGATTGCTTTTAGTTTAATTGGCTTATTCTTGGCTGGAGTGATTAAATCCTTTTTTACAAAAGAACACTGGCTGAAAGTTGGCTTAGAAATGGTAGCGATTGGAGCAATTTCAGCAGGAGCAACCTACTTTATTGGCCAGTGGTTTGCGGGGCTGGTGTAGGTGAAGTTGCAGACGGAGTATACTGAACTTCTAAGGTCCATTGATATGATGGAAGCATGTTTAAAGGACGTTCTTTAAGTATTCGATGAGTTGTTGGATCATTTTGCATATCGATAACAACCCCTTCAGAAGTTGCATAAATAACAGGATTTTTTTCATCAGGACTCACGCCACTGAGTGTGCCTGTTCTTGCTGTTACTATAAGATATGGCCATTCTCTAAGTTGTCTTGGAATATCAGCATATCTTTCGCTTGAATCTGCAAGCCTTCCTTCAAGCTGAAGATCATCTGATCCATGAAGCATCAATGTCCAAGAAGTTGTTATTCCGTGTGGAAACTTATAGTGAGGAGAAAGTGCATTGACAACTAACTGCAATGCTTCTTGTGATCCAGGAATGTCGCTGAAGGAACGTTTGGTGGTCATGGTAAAGTAAACAACAAAAAGAGGGGATATATAAACATTGAGATGTCACAATCGCAACATTTATATACTTGATATAGCTTTCATATATATGTGATATCTATGGTCCAAGCTATGATCGAAATATCAGACAACGCAAACCAGATCCTCAATATTGTCAAAGCAAGATACAATCTCAAAGATAAGTCTAAAGCTATTGAGAAAGTCGTGTTAGATTATGGGGAAGACCTTTTGGAACCGGAATTACGTCCTGAGTTTATTGAGCATATGAAAAAGATCGCTAAAGAAAAAACGATAGCTATTGGTACGCTCGAAAATTTTAGAAAACGGTACGGAATGAGCTAAGATGTATTCTTTTGATATCACCGAAACGCTTGATAAAAAATTGACTAAATTAAGGAAGAAAAATCCACCCCAATTTGAAAGTGTTTATAAGAAAATTGCCGAGATTATACAGAATCCACAGCATTATAAAAATCTCAAGACACCGATGCAGCATCTCAAACGGGTGCACATTGACAAAAGTTTTGTACTTCTTTTTTCGGTGCGTGAAGATGAGAAAAAAGTTATTTTTGAAGAATTAGCTCATCACGACAATGTTTATCTTTAATTATAAAAAATTTAAAGATTGTCTGAACCCTAAATCCAGATCTTCGCAACTCTACTGATACGCTTCAAATTCCTCTTCATTCACTTTAGCAAGCTTAAGAACCTTCCTTAACGTTGGTAACTTGAGTTCATGATGCATGGGAACAACGGTTCCTACCTCACCGTCACTCGTTTGCTTCTTGAGAACAATGTGGCTCCCTCTCTGGCGTGCAATCAAGAAACCAAATTTGTTGCAAAGAATTTTAAGGCATTCTTTACCAGAAATCTTCTTAAGCAACGACAAGTCTTTGAACCTCAAAAGTCTTCAACACAGGTTTCGTAAGATGCTTTTTAGGAAACTCTTCCAAATACAACTCCGTTGCTTCTTTGAGGTTTTCAAGAGCTTCTTCAATCGTAGAACCCTGACTTACTGTTCCTACTTCAGGACAGGTAGCTACATAGAGGTCCTCTTCTTTTTGGATAATTGCAGTAAATTTTGTCATATGCATAATCAATAGAATAGGTAACTACCTATTTAAATGTTTTTACCTTAGGTGACTACATTTGAGCTTTTTTGTAGTCACCCCTATCTAAAAATCAGCAACGGATCAGTCTCGCACCATAAACTTCTCAACCTGGTCCTTTACCTTTTCCCGCTTTTCGCGGTGCTTGACTAAAAAGGTGTTGAGCTTGTCGATGAGAATCTGCTTCAGTTCTCCTGTCAACAAGGCTCCACTCTTGTAATCATCATAAATCTTCTTCAGTTTTGCATCATCTTCCTCAAAGAACACCAGCCATTGATACGAAACATCAATATCAGGATTTCCTCCGTCTCTGCGGTGCTCTTCGATGGTTGCTTTTCCACCGGAGAATGCGTATTTGTTGATCTTATTCTTCACGGTTTTCTCATCATCACAAGTGTAAACTGCTGTGCTTTCAATCGAAGCAGACATTTTGCCTTCTGCATGCATGCCCTGGAGCCCCGGCAGGAATCGGCAGTGCACCGAACATGGCTTCGGATAGCCTAACTGCGGAGCAACATCACGCGTTACACGAAAATGGGGATCTTGATCAATGGCGTGGGGAATGATGCACTGCGTCGGCTTCCCTTCAAATTCCGTCGGTAAAAATGCAGGAACCGACTGCATGCATGTGTAAAAAATAGCACCGAGATTGTCTGAGTTTTTAAACCCAAACACGCTTTTTGCTGTAGAAAAGGTCACTTTTCCTGCCACTTTGCAGGCAGTTTTGTACATCGTCTTTGCGTATTCTGTATCCAAAAAGATTTTTGTCTTTTTTGGATCAAAGCCGAGCGCAATGATATCTAAGATATTATCGTACGCCCACTTTTTTGATTCGTCAAACGTCAGCCCTTTTTTGAAAAAGACTTTCTCTTCATCAGGAATTTGGAATAAGAGCGGAGCTTTGAATTGGTCTTGAAGCCATTTGGTAAAGATCCATGGCACTAAGTGGCCGAGGTGGACAGGACCTGAAGGTGCTCTGCCGGTGTACAAGTAAATTTTTTCTCCCGTTTCATAGGCAGTCAATGCTTCATTGAGATATTTGTGAGAGAAGAAGATCTTTCTTCTCAGCATGTAATGAAGTTCGCCCCCGCCGGTAATTTTTTTAATGCGCTGAAGGAGCTTGTCATCAATCTTTTCAGTGCCAAACTCTTTGATCAAACGATCGTAGTCAATATTGCCTTGGACATGCCAGGGTGTGACGATGGGCTTGGTGGGATGGGGTTTGTCGAGATTTTCAGCCATAGGTGCCACTCACGTTAAAGGAATTAAAAAGTTTGTCATCAGGATACGTGAAAGTACTCAATTACTTCACCACAATAGTCCCAGCCATCGGATGCAACTCGCAATGATACGCAAAGCGCCCAGGTGAACTGAAGGTTCTTGAAAAGGTCTTGTCTTTTTGAAGAAGCCCTGAGTCAAATGAACCGTCGTTTGCAGTAACTGTATGTGCAACCGTTGCAGTGTTTTTCCAGATCACCGTGTCTCCGGCTTCAATTTCCAATGTTGCAGGAGAAAAGAGCGTGGCTCCGATCTCGATATTGTGGGTTTCAGGAGCTGAGGGTTGTGGGGGTTGCGGTGGAGCTTGTTTTTCTTGCTCGTCTGCAAGATCTTCTTCGGCTACGTCTGGTTCTCCAGGAGATTCTGGAGCTTCTGCCCCCTGATTCGCTTCATCATTAAATGCTCCTTCATTCTCATTGCTTCTTTCGGAAAAATGCTTCTCGCGGTTTTCTTCGTAAATCTGACGGCGCGGGATATTTCTACTTAACGTTGCTATCTCATGGCTCCAAAACTCAGGCAGAGGAACATTATCCTGGCCGACGGCATAGGCTTCTGCCGGACCCACAAAGGGAATAATATACTTGCAGACCCCTTCATCACAGCCAGAAGGACAAGGGTAGTTTTTTACAGGCAATACGCGTCCTCGTATAGGATCGCAGTCATGCTGAATAAGAATCTTATCATTCACACAATAATCGGTGTATAACTCTGCTTTCCTTTGGTTTTCAGGAGCATAATACACGCGCACATGGCCTTTTTGGAACGGATCATTTTCGACATCCGTGTCAGTACAATGCTCCATAAGGGGCGTGTATTTGACAAAGATGCTTCGTTTAATGCCATACATATACCCAACGGGATAGCGCTTGAGATTGAGAGACTGCCTCTTCACGCCCTGCATTTCAGGAGGCTCTTGATCAGGCTGTGCATCGGTCCAGCCACGTTGGATGGAGTTAGGATTGTTGTTATAATTGTAAACCGGCATCCCTGTAAGTGATGAGAACGATGGAAGGGGCGAGAAACTTCCTGCAAAGGTGAAGATTGAGAGGAGTACCACAAGAACAACAACAAGATCTATCACGTATTCAGCTTTTTCCATCAGTCTCGGATGGGATTGTTTATTTATAAAGATTATGAGCGTTCACACGAATCAAGAAAGAAGGATAAAAAGAAAGAAGAATAAAAGAAAAAGAGAAGAAAAAGAAAACTTAGCAGAAGAACTTAAAGACCGAAACCATGGATGCTGATCCGGTTGCAATTCTTCCTTCTGCTTTCAAGACGTTTTCTGATTTCTTGCCAGTCGGACCAAAGTGTCGAAGATCAACTTCCACTTTACAGGTCACCAGTTCTCCAGGAGCAAGGTTGTCTTTTCCGCATGCTTCCACAACATCTTTTCTTAAGTTGTGTCCATTGATGGAAACACGAAGCGGATTGATTTCTTTTCCTTCGGATACTCTGACACTACGCAAGGTGAAGGGAACATCAGCCATATTCTTCAGCTGGTATTCAAGCACGTCCTTGCCGTCTTTTCCTGCGTCTTTAGCGCATTTGACACCGCCAAAGAAAGAACCTTCCTGCTTGTCGCCACCAGCAACAACTGATGGTCGCGTTACGGTATATCCCTTTGAAATATCAACATTTGAAGGTTGAAGGGGCTCTTCAGCAGGAGCTGAAGGAGCTGCGGGTGCAGGAGCCGGAGCTTCCCTGCCACCAAAGATAACATAGAGAATTACTGCAAGCACTACAAGCGCACCCACAACATAGTATTTGGTATTATCTTTTGAACTATGGGTTGCATGAGATTGAGTGTGCGACACATGNNTTTGCCATTACAACACCTCCCGTGATAGGCAATAAGCACTCCTTATTTTAATCGTTTTTTGAGTTCTTTTTGACGTCATTCCTATTTCCTTATGTTCTTCATCAGGAACAAAGTAATGATACAGGAGGGCCTCTGATTTAAAAATATTGTGGTTTTTAGTGCAGATGAGAGAGGAAGCGTTAGGGAAGAGACGCAGTGTATTCAGGACGAGAACATTTAAAATTATCACTCCCCGATAGTATAAACATTTTATATAATCCGTTCACTTTCTTGTTAAGAAAGGACAGTGATAGGGACGCTCATGGCCAACAAGGAAAAAATAGCACTGATCAAAAAGATTGTAGCACGAGAACTTCTTGATTCACGGGGAAACCCCACGCTGGAAGTAGAAATCCAAGCCAATCAAGACCAGGCTCGAGCCATGGTTCCCAGCGGAGCTTCAACAGGAAAATACGAAGCGCTTGAATTACGGGACAAACAACAGCCGTTCTTTGGAAAAGGGGTCACCAAGGCTGTGTGTAATGTTAATACCACGATCCAAAAGCTGCTCCTCAATAAGAATGTCTGCGACCAAACAGCACTGGATACCTTAATGATTACCAGGGATGGAACGAGCAATAAAAGTGTCTTGGGAGCAAATGCAATGCTGGGTGTCAGTCTTGCCTCTGCTCGACTTTCGGCAAAGGTCAATCAACTTCCCCTTTATCAGTATATAAAACAGCTCGCTTCTGTCTCTTCCATCAATCTCCCCATGCCTTATGCAAATGTGATTAATGGGGGAAGTCATGCTGAAGGCAAGCCTGCAATCCAAGAATTTATGATCGTACCAACAGGCGCACGAAGTTTTCGAGAAGCAACCCAAATTGTTTGCGAAGTTTACCAGACCCTCAAAGGAGTCTTGAAACGAAAGTATGGAAGCCGAACTGTCATGGTGGGCGATGAAGGAGGCTTTGCACCCCATATTGCAGAAATCTATGAAGTGATGGCAGTGCTTGAAGAAGCATTGCAGGAATCAGGCCATAAGAAAAAAGTACAATATGCACTGGATGCAGCTGCTTCAGAATTTTACCAACAACATAACAATATGTATAGACTTGAACGCGAGATGACACCGGATCAATTGATTGATTTCTATGCACAATTAGTCAAGGACTATCCCATCATTTCTCTTGAAGATCCGTTTGATCAGGATGACTTTGCCTCCTTTACACGGCTTCGAGAAGTGCTGAATAAACAGCAAAAAGCAAAGCTTCAGATTGTTGCAGATGACCTCACGGTTACGAACACTATCAGAATCAAACGAGCCGTTGATGAAAACGCGGCAAACTGTCTGCTTTTGAAAGTCAATCAGATTGGAACCTTGACCGAAGCGATTGCAGCGGCAAAGCTTGCCTTGCGAAGCAAGTGGAAAGTCATGGTCAGCCATCGAAGCGGAGAAACCGAAGATCCCTTTATTGCAGATCTTGCTGTAGGACTTGGATGCGGACAGATTAAATTAGGAGCTCCTTGCCGAGGAGAACGCATTGTAAAGTATAATCAACTCTTAAGAATTGAAGAACAACTCGGGAAGCAGGCAAGGTTTGGTTAACTGACTCGTTCACGCTGAGATTATTCTACAACACACGACAATTTCAACAACACGATACCGTCAGGACTAAAAACCGTACTGCAAGAAACAGCTCCTAAGTCGTCTTGTGCATCCAAATGCCAGTCTGCTTTCCAAGCAGATGAGGTTTCAAAAGTGAGTGTAGGGATTTCAAATTCAGCATAGCCCTCTAACAACAAAATTTGCTTTACTTTTGATGCAGAAAGCTCGGTGAGCATCGGACGCCCCATTCGCCGCAACAAATCATAATGTTCGCTCTCTCCTGCCAAACCCATTGCATACTGTTCAGCCTGCTCTGCTGTTTGCAAAGAAACCGCTTCGTAAGCAGGCTGTAAAAACGTAATGCCGTGGAACGAGAGACTCACAACCAGGATTAAGGAGGACACAATAATACAAGGAATCACAAGCCATGTTCCGCGATAATATCCTCGTTCTCGATACATCGCACGCAGGGATTGAAACCCGCAGACAAGTGCACCCAAGGAAAACAAAAGACTCAGATTTAAGGAAGCACGCGTAAAGAGCCAGATTCCGAGGAGGGTAAAAGCAAGACACAGCCAGATTCCACCGTAGAAGTGGCGCGACTGCCTAAGTTTCTGCATAAATCGAGAGCTTTTTGCCATAGTTCTATTTGTTTCCTCATAAGTTTTTAATGATTGTGGTGTTAAGATGTTTATTGATGATTAGACTTTCCAATGCGTCAAGAGGTCTCTATAATATACCCGTGCAAAGGTGAGCAATAAGACGTAAATAATAAACGTCGGGTAACTTTTGAGTGCCTCAGGAAAAATATTGAATACTAGAGATATGATCGAAACAAGAAGACCGGCAAGGATAAGATAAACTGAAGGAATCCATGCTTTGCCGACTAGAGAAAAACTAATCGGATAGGCTTGAAGCACTGACAAAAATGATCCGTGCTTTGTGAAGAGGAAGTACATGGTGCTCGTGAAATGATGATACACGAGCAAAAATCCGATCAGCACCAGAATGATGACGGTGAGATAAAGATAGTACAAAGCTGAAATCCCGGTTGTAAAGGGAGCTGTTGCATAGAACGCAAGAAAGATTCTAAACAGAATAAACCAAGGAAGGACAAACAAGAGCCCCCAGATCAGCTGAACAAGAAGCATCTTTGTGCTGAAGCGTACGGACCATTTTTTTGAGAGGAGCGTTGACCACATCAAACTGCGTGAAACAATCCAGAGCACATACAGGAGAAGAAGATAGACCAACACTAAACCGATGAGAAAAAAGAGTTTGCCCTGCAACTCTGTCAAAGGACCTTGGAGGTTTGCGAGTTGGGCAGGAGAAACGGCATTCGGATAAAAACCTGTAAAGCTTTTACTGAAATAACCGGAAAGTCCTGTTCCGAGAACAAGAAAAAGCACCCAAAACCCAAGCTCATAGCCAAAAACAAACCAGGTGGTTTTGTGAGTGAACTTTTTCAAACTGCCAAGCAGAAAGTGCCAGTGAAATCGAAATCCTTCTTTCATATTTTATTCCTCTTCAGAATTCTTTTGCGATGCACGGCGTTCACCTAAGCCCTCCGGATCTTGAGCTCCGCCAACCGGTGCTGCACCTGCTTCTTCGGTTGTGTAATCTGAAGCAGTAATAACCGGGAGTGTTGCAGTGATCGTGTTGCAGATTTCTGTTTCTTCAACAATCGCATTATAATTATTTCCCTCTAATTTGATGCAGATCGTGTCAAAGTTCTGCGTGTAATACCGAATCAGCGTTGATCCTCCTATTGCACGATCAGGACCTTGGTCGCAACGGAGTTTCTGGGTGTCAGAATTTCCGTCAAGGTCAATATCTAACTTTTCAGTCACCTGGCTGTTCTTCAACAAAACTTCAAACTCGATATACTCATTTCTAAAGTGGTCGTTCTTTTTCCGCTGTGTTGTCTCATCTGAATCATCTTCATCTACGACAAAGGGCGGAACATCACAGATTGCACCTGGACCGACTTCATAGTTGATGCGGTACAATAGATTTGTTGCCGTTTGACCCTGTGCCTCATCTACAACACGCTGGGTTTCTTGTTTGTTTGCAGTTGCCCAGACGCAGGGGATGCCTTGGCAGTCAACGCTTTCTTGATCTGCGAGTGTTGACAATCCGCCACCTAATGTCCCTGTTTCAAGACCCCAGGATGTGCTACAGATTGAGTCTTCCCAGTTTCCTGCAAGGAACTGCCCAAGTCTCGTGTTTCTGAAGTAAGCTTGCATCGTTTGAGTCCAAGCATTGTTGCAGAGGTCTGAATCACTTGAGGGGCCACAAACAAGGGCAGTCAATCCCTGTGCATCGGCAGCTGCACTAAAGACATCTGCCATAAACGGATTCTTCTTTGCTTGATCAAACATCTTTTCACAGAGTGCGAGATCAGGTCCGCTCTTTCCTCTGCAAGCATCGCTTCTCAGTTCAGGAATTGTTTTTCCATCTTTGTCCACTAATACTCGTTTACAGCTCGGATCGCGCACTTTCGGCGGAATGGGGTTTAAGTCGCACGGCTGACCATTTGAATTGCGGTAGGCAGAGGTGAAACAGTTACCTTGTGCGCAAATCTGTTGACTGCCATCAGGAAGTGTTGTAGTTGTGATACCATTCTCTGTTTCTACGGTTCTTCCATCGGCACAGGTGAACGTAGAACCATCTTTAACACAGGAGCCTTCAAGTTCATCGCCACTGATTCTCCTACCCCAATTATCAACACATGCCTGTCCAATTTGATTATTGTGTTGATCAAGATAAACAGTAATAGTTCCACTGGTTTCACTTTCTCCTGCACAGGGCTCAGTTGTTTGCAGCTGCGGAGGCTGATTTCTTGGAGTTGTTAATGTTCCTACTGCTTCGTCGCCGTCATATAACGTACAAGAGCCATCATTATTAAATTCACAGCGCTGTTCTTGCCCCAGACAAGCACCAAGTTGGATGCTGAATCCTCCCACACGGCAGATTTCCCAGCCGTCAGTTCCTGTTCCACCACGTGTAACTCCGTTAATCTTACCGTCTTGTGTGTAGATACTTTGTAAGTTTTTGCCGGCTAATTGCCAAGGAGGAACAATATCCCTTCCTGTGCTGTCTTTGAACCCAACAACAAAGCCATTCGCATCAGTCATCACGTGCTGCTGCGAGCATCCTGGACTTCCGGGTTGACATGATTGTCCTTTATCATCTTTGTAGGTGGTGTCGACGCGAAGACCTGCACCTTTGCTGATAAGCGTATCACCTTCAGCATTCATTTCATAAAAGTTTCCATCACGACCGGTGCAGATGTTCTTATTGTTCATTTTTTCAACTTTAGTACAGAATGAGTTGGCGCTTCCTGTTTCTCCAGCAGATCCTGCAGCTTCTTCGGCGGCAGCACGACATTCAGGAGCAACTTCTCCTGTAGCTACACGATATGCTTCGCATCGTGCGAGTACTTCTGGTGAATGTTCTTCTTTATCTTTTGGTGCTTTTTTGGGTTTGGCTTTTTTTTCTTTTCCTCCTTCTGCAAGTTCTTTTTCTCTTTGCGCACGTGCTTTCATTCCTGCCGTAGCTTCTTCTTTCGTTGGCTTTTCTGTTTTGAATGCATCAGCTAATGCCTTTTCATCTTTTACTGCTTGGGGATTAAGGTAGAGTTCATCTCCCTCCAACAGAGAAACATACTTCCCATCAGAATCATAATAATTACCATCTGCTTGCAGATTGCCTGTAACAAGATTGCCATCGTCACGCTTGACAACAATGACAGAGGGCTTTCCTCCACGTTCCTGCATTAAGGATTTATACGACGTAGTTGCAACATCAACGTCCTCACCTTGGGTGATTACACCACGATCAATATCTTCATTGAACGTTCCCTCACCAA
>DUFX01000034.1 GCA_013331695.1 Candidatus Woesearchaeota archaeon | reverse complement strand
CGCGTGCAAAAGAGAAAATTAATCAATCGCGAACTGCAGGATCCTATCAGCTTAGAGCCAGGAGAATATGCTGTGATCTTTTTGAATACCCAAGAGCTGGAGGACTTTGGAAGTATGCGGGAATATCCTCAGCTCCACGGGTATACTGAATCACAAGAATCCTATCTTGACAATCTCGGCGGAGACCTTTCAAAAATTAATCTTGCGAAAGACCGCATCACCTATGAGTTGAATATCGTGCTGTTGAATGCAGACAATGAGCCGATCGGCGGATTCATCCAAGACTGGACTCCTGATCCGAATCAGATTGCAGGTGCTGAAGAAGTCATGTTGACTGTTATTGAACAGATTCCCCACCCTATTAATGCACTCCAGCAAGCACAGATGATGATGGTGCTTGAAGACGAAAAGATTACAAAACAAATTGAACACGCGTTCAGGTAGATCAACCATGCTCATGAAAAAACACATCAGAAAAATGCTGCAATTGGCTGCAATCTGGATGATTTTCTTAGTGATGACTATCACGGTTGCTCACGCATTGAGTATTCGCTTTGATCCGAATGAAAATATAGCTGTTGAACGCAATACTGCAACGATTACTTGGGAAACAGACGAGCAAAGCATTGGTTCTGTTGAATACGGAAGAAAACGCGATCTTCCCCAGACTCGTTATAAAACTGATTCTTTCAATCCTGGAACTGAACATCAAGTCGTGCTTCGCGATCTTGCATACGGCACGGAGTTTGGCTTGCGCATCAAGGCAATCGGCGAAAGCGTGAATGGTGAAGTAGAGACTATTATTGACGACAACCAGGGAGATTTCTATACCTTTAACACACNNAACGTGCAGGAGCAGAAGATGAAGTTCCTCCAGAAGAAGCTCCAGCAGAAGAACAGCCTGCTGAACTTCCTGACCAAGATGCGTCTGCTGAACGAACACCTCAGGCAGAACCTCTGGATGCAGACGAAGCAACGGAACAGATTTTGTTTGTGCGTGCAGATATTCCTGCATTTATCAAAACATCGAATCTGGTTGTAACCGGCCAGTCCATGCCAGGTGCAACGATTAAACTCTATGTGAACCCGCCGGTAGAACAATCACCGACCGGAGGACCTGGCTATCGTGCATTGGGCATTGCATTAAGCGACGGAAGCTTTAGAATTCCACTCGGTGGTTTAAGCGGGGAAAGCAGAATTGTCGTCTATGCAGAAAGCTCTTCACACGACCAAGCAGTCACCGAGGACTATACAGTTCTCATTGATCCTGATCCTCCAAAAATAACCGTAACTATTCCCCCGATTGTCGGAGCAAACGAAATTCCTGTTGAGGGAGAAACCGATGAAGATGTTACACTGGTGTACGAACTGAGATATGCAGGTCAAGGCGGACTTCAAGACACGGTGAATGAAGTCACGATTCCCAAAGGTCCGTTCCAGATCTCCATTCCAGCAGGATTTGCCCGCGAAGTTCTTGAAGAAGCAGGGCAACCAGAAGGTGCAGAACAGCCGGAAACAAGCGAACCCTTACGGGGGGGAAACCAAATTACAACCGTAAACTTAAAACTCACATTCCACGACCGTGCACAAAATACCCAGAACTTTGAACAACAAGTCAAGCTCTTTCCCAATTCGCCCCAAATTCTCAGCCACAATCTTGATCAAATCAGTCCGTCTTATGTCCAAAAAGTAACCGTGAAAGGAACCGCGACACCCGGATCAACGGTTATTGCAGTCATCAACGGAGAAACCTCCCCTGTTGAAGCCTGGAGTCTGAGCCTTCTTGATGCGATCAAGAGCCTCGGTGTCCGCTTTACTCCCGGAGAACCGTATCACGCTGTTGTGGGCGAAGACGGCGAATTTGAAATTGATGTTCTGCTCACGCGAAAAGTACGTTCGCAACGACAAGCCTATCTTCCTCCACCTCACGATGTTTCATCGGTGCAGGCAGGATTTGAAACCGGTCAGAATCTGCAGGATCAGGATCGCGGGCAATTTATTAACACCATCGAACTGCTTGCAGTGGACGAGCTCACAGCATCCGATAAGACCCGGGTGCATCGCGTAGGACCTACGGATGTCACCTTTGCAAAATGCGGACAAGGTGCATATTGGGAAATGGTTGCTTCACGGCCAACGCCGTCAACGATTCTTCCTGAACATCTACGGCGCGGGTATAGTATGCTCGGATTTGACCTCTTCTTCAAGTGGATTGGTCCGGGACGGAAAGGCGTGATGCGCGAACCTCCGAAAGTGCGCCTTCTTCCCATCAGTCTTGAAGCAAGAGAAGATTACTTGTTTGATCCTCAAGATCTCGTGCGTGAGCCGATTAAAACACGGTTTAGTTCTGACTATACGACTGCAGGCGTGCTGGTTGAGTTGAATCAAATTGATTACCAGCAAAAAGCGCTCCAGGATATCAGTCTCAAAGATGATTTGCTGGTTGAGATTCCGATGGAGGTTGAAGTAAATTTTGAGTATGAACAATTTGGAAAAACAATCCATACAACACAGAAAAATTGCGTGAGTGTGAGCAGTACTTTGGATATCCAAGTTCCTCCTGATGCCATTCCTAAAAAACTTCTGCAAGGAAGCGTTGATGTGATTTCCAACACTGTAGAAGTTATTGATGCGGTTCTCGAGCCCCTGAAAAAAATTGCCATCTTTTTATTTGTTGGCTGTTTGTTGTCTTGGGTCTGGCTCTTCATGAAGACAGTGAGCGAGAAAATGGCATGCTTTGGTGTTGACAAAACTGCTCCAGCTGATAAACAACAGGAGTGCAACAAGGCAAAAGATGCTCGACGTGATTTTGAAAAAAAGATGCGCTGGATTTGCGACAGAACCTTTTGTCCTGCTGCTCCGACACTTGAACGATTTACGAAAGATTTGAAACTTCGTCAAGAAGCTGATGTCAACAAAGAAGATTATGATGCGCAAGATTCTCAGTGCGTTGCTGAAACAGTTGGAAAAACTGACCTTCCTGCCGGCCTGTACGGCAAAGAACCCTTGCCCAACATGGAAGATGTCTACAACAAACTCGGAAGCCCTGCTCCTCGCAGTGTCTTTGGTCTTCCTGTTCCAGGTCTGGGTGAAGCAAAAGCGCTTGGAAAACCTGCAAGCTGTATCCAGGAATATCGCGACAGTTGGGACAGCTCTTGTTTAGGTGTTGATGAACTCCAACGTTCTGCTTGCTTGTACTATAAACAGACAGAAAAACCCGTTCCAGGAACATTGAAAGCAGTTTGTAGTCCTAAGATTCTTGATGCAGTCTCAGAAAGCTTCTGTAAATTTGAACAAAACAAGAAAGAAGGAACGATTGTGCATTGGTTGAAGAACGGCAAGGCATGTGGAAAAGATCGGACTGTTGATAAACAGTCCGAAACGAAAGACCGCTACTTTGAACTCAAGAAAGACAGCTTTGGCTATTACTGGCAGGAAATTGAATTGCGATGGAAGAAAGAACATGTTGGAGATCCAGCAGATAACCGAATCAAGAGCGAATTCCAAGAATCCGTTGTCATTAATCCACGTCTCACTAAACAACAAGAGATTCACTATTGTTTAACTGAACAAGAAGATCTTGAACATGTGGTTGATCCTACTGCCGGCCTCATCAGCTCGGTGCGATGCGCCTGTGTTCCTGCTGTTACGGGTCATCTCCAGCTCTGGAAAAATATTCTGACACAAGTTAAAGGATGCTTCCAAACCATTTTAGTAACAGGACAGCCCAACAGCGGACTCTGTCGAGCAGTCTTGACGCAGTATGTCTGTGATCTTACTCTTGACGCTGTCAAATGCTTTGCTCAGCGCTATGGTGCAGGAGGAGGACTTGCACAAGATCGCGAAGGAGTGAGCGGATTTTTGCGAGCTGTAACAGGAGCAGGCGCTGCTGTGCAAAATTCCATTGTCAATCGCTACGGCAGATCAGCATTGTACAATACTTTATTCAATGAACGCAAACTCGTTCACGCAGCGTGCCTCTGGGCATTCACCGGCGACTTTGACTTTGATTTGGAAGGAGCATTAACGGGTGTAGGAGCTATGCCGGTGCAGAGCGAATGTGTGGTCTATCCTGCAACCCGCAGATTCATGGCAAGCAATCCTGTCAATCGCGGACTTGCAACATACATGTATCACATCGGTGCAGGTATTGCAGCAGGAGCTGATATGAATTATCAGCTTGAATTAGTATGCAGTGCTTCAACAGACTGTAACCCCCAAGAATTTCCGGGAGGAAAATGTGACTGCTATAATCATCCAGGAGGAGAACAAACTCTTCCGCTGACCAGCGAGTTAGGCAATGGCTTTACAGCAGCAGGAGAATTTGTCGGCGGAGAAAGCGGGGATATCTACTTCCCTGCAATTGAGCATCCGTACCGCTATGATCGCGTGCGTTTGAAATATCAGTACCGGAATAATGAAGGAAAAATACAAGATGTCATGTGCTACAATGATCGCATCACCAGCGAAGGAGACAAGCCTCCTGTGGACTGCAGCTTTGATGTGCTCGGAGGATACTTCCACTGCGGTGTTGATGTTGGAGAACGAGGCTATGCAACATTTATCAGAAAACCCGTTCCTGTCAAACCCTATTTCCAAATCAATGATTTGGTTGAAGTAGAAGTTGAAGTCGAGAAAAAGAGCCCTGCATTTAATCGTGATCAATACCAACAATCACGTGTCTTTGGCGGTCCTTTTGGTTCTCCTGTCCAGCCACAAGGTGGAGCTGAAGCTGATCCCAACAAACAAATTCCCTTCTTCCTTGCCTACACGTTGCGTGATCACACTGGAAGAGTGTTGACTCAACAAAGTGGGCTTCCAACATCCGGCTACGGATTCGGAATACGACTCGGACGAGAAATGCTTCCCATCAGACAAGACGGTGTGTTTAAATTTACCTTGCCCAAGATTCCTGTTTCCCTTGACACTGCACGATCGAGCATCACTGGAGGTCAGCAAGGAAGAATCTTTGACGCACAACCCTACTCGAATCCGAACCTTGAAGGAACAGGACCGATTGAAAAACGACGCATGATTGGTGCAGCAGGTTCTTCGTATGTCAAAGTTCCTGAGTATCCGCTCAATACCAATCTCTATTTTAGTGTTTTAATGTTTAAAGATAAACGCGGAAACCTCTGTTACGCATTGGAGAGCGCAGGGCGACGGGAAAACACCCAAGGTTCTTACAGCGAATTGATCGACTTCAGATTGATGTCAACGAATGAACTCAACGATCCTCCTTCACGTGATTGTGTTGATCAGTCTGATCTTTCTCCTGCACAGCGCAGTTATCTGCAAAATAACGTCTTTTTGATGCAGCGCGATTCCATCCAATACCAAGGTGTTCAAATTTATCCTGCAAAAGAACAGATTGCCAGCCGGCTCCATGCAGCTGCATTTGTGTACGAAGCTCCTCAGATGGGTTTAGGATATGAAATGAGAGACTGCACTGCACAAAATCCTTTGTACTGGAAGCTGGATCTTGAACTCTTGCATTGCAAGCCTGATGAAACAACAACTGAATCACGCGAAGTGCTCGGTGCAGGAACGTATGGAACTAAACCTGATTACAGCAAGCTTTCTGCTGACAACTGCAATGTTCCCAGCGAAGAAGTAGTTGTCTATCAGGGCATGGCTCAGCAATTCGTGGGAGAACAAGCAATTACGATTCCCATTGTCTGTCGTGATGCTCCGCAAGCACGAAACTACCCCTCTTGCGGAGATCGTCCTGATGAACGTTTATCGCAGCCTTGCGATTGTGGAGGAGACATCTGCGGAGAAGTCGGAGCAGACAACTACTGTGCCAACCTGGATGGAACACTCAAATGCCTCCGCTATGAAGCATGCACACGCTACGATCCGCTCTACAACTCGCGCTTTGTTGAACCAACCAATCAACTCAATGCCTGCGATTGCAATGGTGCTTTAGGTCTTGAAACCGAGATGGAATGCCCAACAGGAAATTATTGTGTACGATGCCCCAATATTCCTGATCAGTCACTTTGTGTTGATGCAAATCAGAAAGATGCTCCTCCTGCTTGCGAACCATTTCGACGACCCGTTGCTCCTGCCGGAGCTATTCCTGGTGTTGATCCCAAGGATATTTTCAAATTTATTATTATAGGAGATTCTGGCGTTCCTGACATCAAAAAAGATACAGCTCCTGACTTTGATGAAGCCGAAACAACTCGATTAGGAGCTTCTGTTGCGCAAGCCATGGAGAAACTCATTGCATTGCAGAACAACAATCTTTTTTCATTTATGATCCATAATGGAAACATGATTAATGCAGGAGAAATACGTGGCTATGCTCCAAGAATGTATCCTCCTGACAGCGCCGACAAGATGTGGAATCTGTACAAGCGCTTGATCGTGGATCCGCTCAGTCGAAGAGATAAGGTGATAGTTCCTGTTCCAGGCTGGAAAGATGTCACTCCCAACTCGCCGTTCTTTGACCGCTATGCAACCTTCTGGAATGAACGCACGGCATCGGTTGCATCCAGTCGCTCAGGAAACTATCCCTACTATTACAGCTTTGACGTCGGAAAAAATCATTTTGTTGTGCTCGACACCAACAAAGGATTTATTGATGAACAACAAAAACGCTGGCTTGAACAGGATCTTGAAAAACTGAAAGTAACTGATTATTACCACACCTTTATATTCTCAAGTGCGAGTTTGATTCCGCTCAGTCAAGATACCTACACAAAAGATGAGTTTGATGAAGGTGCATTGAGGGAGGTTACCTACACGCGTCCTGTTCGTCTGCGCCTTGAACCAGCACATCGTGACAGCTTGATTGCGCTTATCAAACAAAAAGCAGCAGGCAAGAGCCTTGTCTTATTTACCGGAAGCGAAGCGGTGTACCTCAAAGCAAACTACCAAGGCATCAACATCGTTTCAACAGGATCGATTGCGCAAGGCGATTACTTAATCGGACAATCCACCACCATTGATCCCCTTGCAGCGTTTGTCATTGTTGATGTGAAAGGTCCAGAATTAGGAATCTCTGCATTAAGTGCTCTTGCGGGGGGAAGATTTGATACCGGTCCTGGATTAATTGATGAAGAGAATAAAGCAAAGAGAATTTCCGGATTAGCGCCCTCAACGATCTCTCTTGAAGCTGCTGCTCCTGCAGGATTAGAACTTTTGGGAGACTGCCAATTAACTCCACAGCCACAAGAGCAGACGAATGCTGTTGGCACCTATAACAGCGGATCGCTCGAGAATGGTATGCAACTTCTTCAAGGCCCCTATATCAGCGCTGTGCGTGCACGTACAGGAAAAAATTATGGAACATACGAATTAGTAACCGGTCTTGAACGTGCATCGTGTGCTGTCTTTAAGCAATACAACACTAAATTAGAGGTTGGTGATCTTTCACGACAGCGTGGAGGTCCTCTTGGTTCTCATGGATCACATCAAAATGGACTTGATGTCGATGTTTCCTTATTCGCAAATCGCAATGGTGCAGTCAGCAATAGTCCCTGGTTCAGTCCTGGTCGAGATACCTTTGATGCCGAAATCAACTGGAACTTTGTTGAAGCATTTGTGAAGAGTGTGCCGACGTACATGATTTTCCTTGATCGAACGCATATCGACACCCTGCGCAATTACGCAGCTTCAAAAAATATTCCTGACCGAGAACGTGTCTTGGCTGTTTTGAGACACGAACCAGGACACGCTGATCATTTCCATATCCGTGTACGCTGTCCTGTCGGCGATCGCTGTGAGTGTCCTTCCAATAATCAAGGGTGTAAAGCAACCGAAGCAGTGGAAGAACCCTTGCGTGCAGAAACTTCACCGGTTGCTGACCTTGGTCGTATCGTCAGCAGTGCTGAAGAAACTGCCGGTGCTCCTGAAGAAGAAGCACGCGCTCGACCTGCTCCTTCAGTTGTTCCTCCTGCCCCCTCTCCACCGCCAGCTCCTGCTTCTGCTTCGGCAGAACCTGGTGCGGTTGAGCCGACACCTGAACCCTTGTTGCAAACCACACTCCGAAAATGGGAAAGGGCGCTGAGCGAACAAGGTCTTGCTGGAAGAACCGTTATTGAAAAACTTGCATCCAATGGTCATGATGACAATCTTCAACGACAGGAGTGGGGAAGGGAAACACTCATCTTTGCACCGGGTTCAACTGATTTCACACAGCCTGTTGAGTTGATGTATTACTTCCATGGTCTCCGCGGATTTGGAGGTCCTAGCTCTAACAACGATTTCAAAACTATTCTTGCACCACAGACCAAACAACTCGTTGATGCAGGAAGAAACTTTGTGCTGGTTGTTCCTGAAATGCCCTGGTCAGCAGGATCGGGAACAGAATCTGCAATGCAGGCTCGAACAACGCGTGAACGTCAGCTTCCCACCTTACGCCGGGCAGGTGAAGGCATCATGTTTGTTCAGTTTGATATGGATGTTCGCCAAGTGATTGCGCGGGAATTCAGGTTAACGCCTCCTTTTATTCCTGCATATAAATCCATGACTGCACACAGTGCAGGAGGCGCTGCGATGTTACATGCTTCAAGAAGTCTCGCAGCATTGCAGATCAATGCAATTACACTTGCTGATGCCGACTATTATCTTGTATCCCAACATGTTTGGGACGATTATGTAAAAACAAATCCCACTGTTGAATTAAATCTGCTGGTGCAGAGTCCTGCAACAAGTCCGGATAATACTCCCACAAAAAATACGCTGGATTTCCTGAGAAATACATTTAGAGATCCTGACTTCAACACCCAAACGGTTACACACTTCGATCCGAATGTGAACTATGTTCCTCGTGGCGAGTCGCATATGGGTATTGCGGGAGTTGCGCTTGTATACGCCAGCGATGCACCTCCTGCTGGCGCTTCTCCACCGCCACAATACACCGCAGTAGCAAGCAGGTAGAACCATGAACGCTTTTTCTTCTTTCTTCGCTCTGTTCTGGCAGAGTTTACGATCAAGCTGGAATATATGCCGGTCTCATAAAAAACAGATGGGGCTTATTATTTTGAGCGATGTATTGTTCTTTCTTATTTTGAGTTTTGTCAGCATGTTTTTCGTAGGGCCGATCTTTGAACATCTCTATGCAATCGGCGAGCTGTTTTCAGGAACGATTCCTTCTGAAGAAAATATTGCTGCGTCGCTGAGCAACTTCTCTGAAGAAGCCTTTGCTCTGCATTATACTGCGGTCATCAAATATGTTATGCTGTTGCTGTTTGTGGTCTTTGTTTTATGGATTATTTTTCAAGGGTTTGTGTGGAAAAAGAGTTATGCTCTCGTTGGCAAATCAAAATTGTCTCTTGGCGAATTTTACAAACGGTTCACCCTTCTTCACATCGTTTGGGCAGTGATCTTCTTAGTGCTCTTTAGTTTGTCAGTCAAATTTTCGCTGAAGAATTTGTTTGGTGGCCTGGCACTGTTGACTGAACAGCAGGTCATCATCGTTATCCTGCTGGCGCATCTTCTTTTTTGTTATCTCTATTTTGTATCACTCTTGCTTGTCGAGAAATATGGTGGAATACGTTTGCTGAAGATGATCTTTGTTGAAGCAGTGAAGAAGTTTAAGTATTTGTTTGCTGCGTATGTTGGCGTGTTGTTTGATCTTGCAATTCTGTTTTGGATCTTCTATCAACTGTCGCAGGCATTCATGGGTTCGTGGGTTGCATCTTTATCGGCCTTGATAGGATTTTTGGTCGTGATGCTGTATTTGAGTTATGTGAGAATATTTCTTATTGATTTATACCATTGAGTAACTTCGTAACCCCTTACCTCTTTGCATTACTTGTATAATTTTTCTGACTTGTATTTCCAGAGCTGGCTTGACGAGCTTGATAAGAACCTGAAGAGCCCGGACCCCGTCGATAATTGGGTGTGTACGAACGTGCCACATATCCGTGATGATGTCCATGTCCTCCTACATGTCCGTTGCCCTGGCTTGCAGGTTTACTCTGTCCTTTATGGTCATCTTTACCTTGGGGAGCATGATGCGCATGATCTCCTTCTTTATGTCTGTCATGACCCTGTTTTTCTCCCTTGCTATCGTGTCCACTGCCATGCCCGCCATGCGGTGCATTCTTTCGCGTCCAATGATCTTTTCCTGTACTATAATCGTCATCGTGATCATGTCCGCCATGTGATTCGTGTCCATGTTCCTCGTGACTCTCGTGTCCGCCGCCGTGACCATGTCCATCTCCATGATTTTCATGCTCCCCATGCTGGTGTTTTCCATGGTCCTCATGTTTGTCATGTCCGCCTTTGTGATAATGTGCTTTTCCCCGCAGTGCTTCCTCGCCAAGATTTGCACGATACTGTGCAGTTTTTGCTAAGCGTTTGTACATGCGTGCTCGTTCAAGATATTCATCTTGAAGTCGTGGATGAGGGGCTTTGTCAGACATCTTGTAATATTTGTGTGCTTGTTCCATAAAATAACCATGGAGCGTTCGTTCAGTTCCTACTTCAGAAAGAATGCCCATCGCATGGAGCATTTCGTGAGAAAGTACGTAGAGTTTTGCTTCTTCAACATTTTTTAATCCATACCCCTTTTCTATTTTTTTGACTTGGCTGTCAAAATCNNATCCAATCAAGATGAATATGTCGCCCCATATAGGCTTGCAACGTCTGGCCTTCGGTGCTGAGATATGATTGAACCTGGCGTTCAAGTTCAGGAATCTGCCGTGCATCTTCTGCACCGCCAGGAGTTCCGTCTGTCTGCACAACGCCATCTCGTGTGCTTTTAGCAGCCATGGAATGGAGCGTAGACTGTTCTGGAAACAAAAGAATGCGTGATTCTAAATCAGTTCCTGAATTCTCTGTGTTCTGTCGCATTTGCATCATGGTCTTTCTGGGAAAGCTTTTTGAAGATTTAAATCCTTGGGTGAGAAGGTGTAGGTGGGTGGGACGAAGAAGTCAGTTAATCGTGATGACCACGTGCTCGTTCAGCTTGGCGCGCTGCGTTTTGTGCTTGTCGTTCCTGTTGGTCGTGTTGTCTTTGCATGTGGCGTCCTTCCCGGATCTCTTCCATAATCTGTTCAATCGTATGGGGATCATAACTGTCTAGGCGAACAGCATCAGGTCTGTTGCGTTCTTCTCCTCGTGCAATTGCTAACTGCTGAAGTTCTGCATCGGTTAATTCACCGAAGAGTTCTTTAACTGCTAATTGCGGGATCATGTCTTCTAAGGCCAAGAACTTCCAAGGCAGTCCTCTTAAGGCAGTTTTGTGCTCATCAAGGATCCACTTGGTCCAGAGTTCTCTGTTTGCTTCTGCTTCAGTTTCTACAATTTCTTTTAAGTGTTTCATATACAGCGATGCACGCTGTTTCATAGGTTCTGAGCGCTGGTCAAAGTAACTTTTCATTCCTGCACCGAAATCGGTGCTCTCTTCGATAAGCTGAATTAAACCATCGCCGTAAGCAAGGTGTTGTCCGAGAACGTGTTGTATAGATGCAGGTGCGCTGGCTAATGCATCTCTGTTAATATACGCCTTGAGAGGATCATACGGTCCACCGGGTGTTCCATAGAGTGCTTTATGCACTGCAAGCAATTCTTCTTTTGCTCCTTGAACTCCGTTTGCACCAAAGACTTTTCTTAAACTTGGGCGTTGGTCGCTTGCTGTGTATTTAATAGCAAGTTCCATTGCAGCAACTTTAAACATGGCATCAACGCCAAACTCAAATTCGGTAATCAAATCCAGCGCTTCGTTTTTTCGTTCTTCAACAAAGGTGCGTACTCCATCTATCGAAGTTGGAGCTTCATATTGTCCTCGTGAAGTTCGATAGCTTGCGCTGCTGATAGGTCTTCCATCAGGTCCGAGAAGGTTTGGAACTACCGGATGAACATAGTTGGGATCTTGATGGGTCGAAGTCATAAAGGATCTCAACTCAAGAAATGCTCCTGCTATATAAACCTTTCGTCACTGGAAGGGTACGGATTTATGGTCTTAATGATGGCTACCGCCACCATGGCCTCCGCCGTGTCCTCCCCCATGACCACCGGCGTGGCCGCCATGATCGTCATGGCTTTTGTAGGCCCTATAAGTTCGTTCGAAGTATTTTTTATCCAGATCAGGGAGTTGAAGGGCCCTTCTTTCTTCATCATCAGCAACATGCATGGTCATCAGTCGTTTCAGATCATTGATCATCCTATCTTTACTTAACACCTGAGGATCTATTTTGTATTCTCCAGCAAGATAATCTGTCAGGTGGCTATGTTTTCTCGGGTTGATATCGCCTGTTGCTGCCTGGACATGACGTGATTTTACGGTTAAAATATTTCTTGATTTTGCAATCTTATACTGTTTAAAAAATTCTTTTTCCCCCAAATGTTCGTACAAATCAGTTTTGTGCCCCGCATAAATATCCTCAAGAATTCTCTTGACCATCGGACTATTTCCGAGTCCTTCTTTATTAACAATTTTGTTCAATGGAGAGAAGCGGTTGTTCACGTCGTAATGCGTATCCACTAATTTTCTCACGTCTTCAACTAATTTTTCATCATATTCTTTATGACTTTCATCCAGAAAACGATCGCTCACTTTTCCCTTTCGATCTTGGATAAGCTCTTTTACTCGTCGTTCAAAATCAGCATCAATAGCCTCGACTGCAGAAGCAACATCTTGGTTTTCTTGCACACGATCTTCAATAGTTTTCTCAAAATTTCCCTCAGACCACGGATCTTTATTTTCACCTTTCTTCGCATGCCCGCCACCATGTGCAGCAGCTGCATGTCCATGTCGTCCGCCTGTCAAACTATCACCTGTTTTGCTATTCTTATCCCTTGTTTTGTCTTTTCTGCATCTCTGCTCTTATAAAGTTTGTTGTTGTCAAGAATGGTGCTTGTACTAAACCCTCATTATGCTCCCGTACTGCTGTTTCTTGGTCATGCGTATTAAAAGGAGTGTGGGAATAGGGTAAGGGAATACATGCTGATCATAAAATTGTCCCTATTTTTTTAATAACAGAATGAGTTCATATGTTGTGAAAACTGTTATTGTTGTTTTTTCTTTAATGAGTTTATCATTCGACCAGAGCGGACACGAAAGTGCAAAAGCACATGCAACAAAATCAAGATCGTCGAGGAAATCAATATACTGCTCTTTTGTCAACCCCTTTCCTGTTTGTTGTGCTGGTAAAAGATAGGACGTATATTCCTCAAGAGGTATAAACTGTATCTTCTGACAGAGCATCTTTTTGCTTTCTTTAAATGCTCCTTCTGATAAACCTGTCTTTTTTTGAATTTCGGCGGCAAATTTTTCCAGTTCAGTAAGTGCATATGTGGGAGTATACAAATCAAGTTGTTGGTCATCAATAATACTCCTAAAAAAAGATTCTTTCCAAAAGAACGTGATAAGAATATTCGTATCAACAACGAGCTTCACTCAAATCAAACCCTTCTTTTTGAGCTGCTGTGCACGTCCTTTTCGTGCTTTGCGCTGGAGGTCAACAGCAAATACAGTGAGCTCCTCTTCTTTTTTGAGTTTTTCGAGGATTTCTTCTTTCCATGCAAGTTCGTTTGTTTTTTCTGTGACGCACTTGCGAATAAACCCGGACCAGTTCATCTCCTGAAAGTGGTCCATTTTCTGTTTTATTTCAGGTGGAAGTGAAAGCGTTACGCTGACCATGTTAAAAAACGTAAATACGTTTAAATATATAAATGTTGTGGTTTTGGACAGGGCCTGTTATGGTAGTTTGTGATAATGTGACCTTTTCGTCCCACATCTATATGCTCCAGTATCCACTTCCTTATAAACTTCGTTGCTTTATAAAGGACAGGACGCATAATCTGTCTCAAAACGTTTGTCTCGAACATGTCAGCGATACGCTGAGAGCGTTGTCCCTATGGCCAAGAAAGAGTACACAAAAAAAGAATATGAAAAACAACCGGAACTGGTGCACGAGTTGAACCCTGGCGATCTTCCACCTCTTCCCCCTTCTTTAGGATCTGCCGGATCTGCTCAATTTCCTGGATTTCCTCCGGGAACCTTGCCACCGATGGATCCACAGGCAGCGGCTGAGTATGCAAAAACCCTTCCGAAAGACGTCCAGGAAAAGCTGACTAAACTCAAGAAAAAATTAGAAGACTTTCAAAAAGAAGTGCTGAAGAAATTTGACAAGTATATTATGGGTATTTCTCTGCTTCCACCTCCAAAAGATCTTAAAAATAAAGACGAAATTGATCTGCTGATCCTCGTCGATGATTCTGACAGCAAGAAGATGACCAAATTTGAACTCCGGGAAAAACTCCACACGATCATTAAAAAAATTGCAGAAGATCTTGACAAGAATTTTATTCCTGACACCGTGCTTTTGTCAGAAGTCTGGCAGTCCTGCTATGATGCGAAATATGATTTCCTGAGACTTGTTTCGATGGGTGCGCCCATTTATGATACCGGCATGATGGCTGCAATTAAAATCTCAGAGATCCACAAAAATATGGTGCTGAAGAAATTTGAAAAATATATTGTCAGTTATGTTCTTGCAGGTTCTCTTGTTCAAGGAAGAGCAACCAAGGAATCTGATATTGACGTGTTCGTCGTTATTGATGACACCGACGTCAAAAAAATGACCCGGGCAGAGCTGAAAGACAAGCTGAGGGCAATTATTATCGGCATGGGCATTGAAGCAGGAGAGATGACCGGCATCCGCAATAAGATCAACATCCAAGTCTATATTCTCACCGACTTTTGGGAATCGATCAAAGAAGCAAACCCTGTTATTTTCACATTCTTACGAGATGGTGTTCCATTCTATGACCGCGGAATCTTCATGCCCTGGAAACAGCTTTTGAAGATGGGAAAAATCAAGCCGTCTATGGAAGCCATTGATATGTATATGTCCTCGGGAGAGCAAATGCTCAAACGTGTTGAATTCAAACTCAAAGATGCAGGGATGGAAGACTTATTCTATGCAATCTTAACCCCCTCTCAAGCTGCTTTGATGATGTTTGGTGTTCCGCCTCCCACCCCCAAAGAAACTCCCGAACTTATGAGGGATCTTTTTGTCAAAAAAGAAAAGCTCCTTGAAGAAAACTATGTGCAGATCCTTGAAAAACAAATCCAGCTCAGAAAAGATATTGAACATGGGACCAAAAAAGAGTTTACAGGAAAAGAACTCGACGAATTCCTGACTAATGCTGATAAATATCTCAAACGCATTCGAAAACTCTTTACCCAGATTGAGAAGATCAAAGAAGAAGAATCCATCAAACATCTTTATGATTCTGTTGTCACCATTGTGCGGGATATCATGCGCATGGAAGGCGTTGAACGCGTACGCAATGAGGAAATCCTTCAGTTATTCGAAACTGAAATGATCCATCTCGGCAAGATTCCTGAAAAGTATCTGGGTATGCTCGAAGAACTCATCCAAGCCAAGAAAGATTACGATGCTGAAAAACTGAATAAAGCGGAAATTGAAAAGATTAGAAAGTCTGCAAATGAATTTATCCGATTTATGATTGAATATCTCCAGAGAAAACGCGGACGTGAAGTGGAAAAGGCCAAGATCCGCGTGAAATACGGGGAGAAATATGGGGAAGTTGTCTTATTGGGTGATGTTGCGTATATCATCCATGATCTTGATCAAGAAGAGAAGACCATGAGTAAAGCTAAGATCAATCCTGACGGAAGCCTTGGCGCTCCTGAAAAAACAACCTTAGAAGACTTTGAAGTCCATCTCGCAAAGATTGATATCCCGCCCAAAGTCTTTATCAAAGAGCCCATCTTTGAAGATTTGAAGAACATTTTCGGTAAAGATGTGGAAGTATTGGTGAATTTGTAAGTGTAAATCATATCAAAAACTTTTTATAACATTCTTCTGATTTGCTTCTTATGTCTTATGATACTTTATATCAAGCGCGACCTGATCGCATCCTTTGGGGCGATCAACCCGGACGTCTTGTTGCGCGTATCCATGAATTTCTTCCTCCGGGATCTCTGATTCTTGATGCTGGCTGCGGCGATGGAAAAAATGCTTGGTATCTTGAACAACAAGGATATCGTGTCCTCGGTTTTGATTCCTCGCCCTATGCCATTGAGGGACTCAGAAATCGTTTTCGCAAAGCAGAAGCGAGAGTGCGTGGAATCTATGATTTTCTCGATGTGGAAACGTATTTGAAAACCTATTCCGGAGAACGGGTGGATGGTCTTGTTTCGTACGGTCTTTTTCATTGTCTTCCTCGTAACCATCGCGTACCCTTGCATCTGCAACTGCAGGATCATCTCAAACCAGGAGGATATCTTTTCTTTGCTACGATGATGGATAGCCTTCCTCTTCCACCCCATCACCAAACCGAAGGAATAACGCTTGCAAGTCTTGATGAAGTTGATCGTTTATTCAGGAACATGGATCTACGCCACGCAAGCAGTAATATTATTGAAGAAGACCATTTTCCTGCAGTGGGAAAACATCAGCATCATGTGATGCGGGTGATTGTGAGGAAACTACACTAACAGAGTGATTGCCCAAAAAAGCGAAAACTGTATCTGTAAGGAGATAATGCACCAAAGAAGTAACAGATAATTACCCTTAAACAGTAGTAATTACGAAGCTTTATATACCATTCAATTTTTACTTGTCAAATGAGCATTAAGCCAGATATCAGCATATTCACTCGGGAGATTCCAGGACGTTGTCATGAGAGTAATGAGGACTCCCATTATGCTGGCATTATCCCTAGTAAAGAGGGGGATGAGTACGGCCTCTTTATGATTGCTGATGGCTTGAGTGGTTATTCCGGCAGTGCGGCAAGTCATATTGCGGTCGCTCAAATAAAAAAGTATCTCGAAAATAATCTTCCAGACAATGATGATTATGCTGAACTCATGCAACGAGCAGCTTATGACGCAAACACCAAGCTTGCTAACATCGGCACAACCAGAACAACTCTGGACGCTGTTCTGTATGGGCCGGCTGGGCTTTTTGGTGTTCATTTTGGAGACAGCAGGGTGTATTTTGTACCTAAGAAAAACAGTAAGAATACTATCCGGGCCGTCACCAAAGATGAAAGCCGCCAGGGTGTTCCCACAAATTACTTGGGGTGCGTTGGTTTGTACCATCCCCTAGAAAGGAAAATAGGAAATCCCTATTCTTTTACCCCAGAAGAATTGAAAGATTTGCGTTATATTGTTCTCATGACAGATGGATTCATGGCCCGGGCTACGAAAGACGAGATCATAACCGGGTTGCGCGACCTGCAGAACGGCAACGGGCCGGAGGCGGTATTCAATTTCTATGCTCAGATTCTCATCAACCCTCGCAACCGCCTTCTCGAAGTGCAGGAGCAGGAAATCCGCCAGATGCTTTATGGCATTGCCGGTGTTGACATTTCCAACCCTAAAGGGGAAAAGCTAGTGGAATATGTCCTTGACTGTTACACCCAAAGGCAGAATGCAGAAATTGTGGAGCGGCTGGATAATGGGCTGGAAGGGGGGAGATTGAAGTCGGATGATGCTACTTTAGTCATAGTGGATGTACAGGCGAGGGAAGAGGATGGTCAGATACAGAAAAGAATGGCAGAAGATCCGCAGAAAATAACTCCTGCACGTTGTTATGAAGCGCTTTTAAGCGATCCTTTTCAAGCAATAACAGCTCTTGATAGAGAAACAGTGAAAGGACTTTTTAGAATCTTGAAGGGGTATGCGTCTACTCAACGCTAATCTTGTCAACTATCCTCATTGGCAGGTGTCATAGATACACGGGGTTCCCAAAGGAAGGGGGATGAAATTAGTCTTTGCCAACAGACCACCGCAATACCCCTCAGTCACTTCTTTCTCTCCGTTTCTCCGTAGCTCGCAACCATCTTTCTTGGTTTTTGAGTCTTCTATCGTCCTTGATGAATCAGTTGGTATTCGCCCTACAGTTTTATAAGAAAATAAAGAAATCTACTTCTTCTCTTCAGCCTTTGCTTCTTTGGGTTCAGGCATCGGCAAGGGTTCTTTACCCTGCTTGGTCACTTTCAGATTGATCTGTGCAGTTTTTTCGAATATGGTATTGCCTGCAACCGTCTTTCTGCTTCGCATTCCTTCCATGGTTCTCATGCCTTTTTTCTTTCTCTTGCGATACCGTTTTTTGTTGTTTACTCCAACGCCGGAAATAGCAAGAATTTTTCTTCGTAAAATACCCTGTGCATCTGCACGCATGGGAAAGCCGGCATAATCTGATCCGCCGGTGATTTGAAATTCATATCCTGTTAAATCAAGAACTTCTCCTTTAACCGTATCTCCAATTTTTAATCCAAGAAATGCTTGTGCAGTTTCGTCTTTCACTTCTTTCTGCATGGTTTTCCCTGTTTTGGGATCACCAATCACGAGTTTAAATTGAACCATATCTTTCACTCCCCGAGACATTCCCATTCCTTTCTATTCCATGGGCACTCAGTAACCATGCGAAACAGGGGGTTGTTTATAAAGGTATCTTTTGGGGAAGAAGCTTCTTTTTCTTCAATCAAAAACCTCGGCCTAAAGGCCGAGGTATGCTCGGCATTAATCAAAATAGTCAGGATCATCAGATCTGATAACTCTTTCTTCTTTGGGTTTCTCTTTCAGATCTTCATCATGTGCGCTTTGATGCATTTCTTGATGCGTAGTTTTGCTTGGTTTCTTCAGTTCATGGAGGTCATTGATTTCCAGCGCTTTCTTCATATTGATATTTCCGCATTTCATGCACGAAAAGAACGCACCATATTTTCCATTTCTCATATCGAGATACGAACCGCAGAGGCATTTCATATCAGGGAGCTCGGTGTTGCGGTGCTGAACACAGACAGCAACGCCTTGTTCATTCTGCTGGCTTGCTTGTTTGCCGCAGAAGGGGCAGGTCTCCATTTTGGACTGGCCGTAGCGCTTGGGGATGTACATCTTCTTCACTCTTTCTCAAACGTTTAAAAAGATTTTGCTGTTCAACAACATTAAGTCAGCACCAAAGTTTATAAACCCAGCCTTTCCCTTCATCGTCATGAACTTCCAAAATCTCAACAAAATCGAAAGCTGGCAGACCTATTTAGACATTGCTTTCAAGAGTGCAAGCGACGGCGCAGAGGCGATGCGGACCAACAAGGGAGAAATGCTGGGCCATGACCGGCTGAATAAATCCAAGAACATTGAACTCAGAAAGATTCATATCATCCGGGATATCCTCAGCAAAGCGCTTTCAAAAATTGTGCAGTCCTTTCCCCAGATAGGAGAACTTCCGGTCTTTTATCAAGAACTCATGAAAATAACCCTCGAGGTCGGACTTCTGAAGCAATCGCTTGGAGGAATCAACTGGGCTGAGAAGCGGATCTATGCGCTCACTGCAGAGTACGAGAAAAAAATAGTCAAATGCATGGAGATGACAAAAGTCAACGGCTACCGCCAGGAATTTTACGGCCGTATTTCTTCAACCATCAAACAAGTCAAAAACTGTCTGGAGTATGTTGACGAGTGCCGGAAGATTATGAAGGGCTATCCTGCCATCAAAACAGCAGAGGATATTAAAACTGTTGCATTATTTGGTTTTCCCAATGTTGGGAAATCAACGATCCTTTCAAAATTAACACCGGCAAAACCCGAAATCAAGGCCTATGCTTTTACCACCAAGCAAATCAATCTGGGCTATCGGAAAAGTGAGAGCCATCCTGGAGAGAAGCTACAGATTATTGACACACCGGGAAGCTTAGATCGTTTTGAAAAAATGAATCTGATTGAAAAGCAGGCGTATCTGGCCCTGAAATACTGCACCGAAAAAATTATTTATGTTTTTGATCTGACTGAAGCATCTGCACCAATTCAAGATCAGGAAGAACTCTTTCAGCGCATGAAGAAAGAGCATAAAGATAAACCGGTTGTTGTCTATCTTTCAAAAACTGACCAGCTTGACAACGAACGCATTGCCGTGTTTAAAAAAGCGCATCAAAAAGAAACAGTATTTTCTTCTCTTCTTGAATTAGAAGCATGGATCGAACAATAAGGGGCAACGGGTGCACCATGAAATGGATTCTTACCTTCAACGAAGCGCAGAAGATTTTGAAAGCAAAAGAAGGGCCCCTTACACTTTCGCTTGATCTTGGGCTGTCAACAGCTACCATCGAAAAAAGCAAAACGAATGTAAAGATCGGCGATCAAACGATTCCCCTCAAAGCATTCACCAAGGTCAAAGAAACCTTCTGTTATGCTGTTGAAGACCATCAGCTGAAGAAAGTTGCACTCTTTTCTGAGGATACTAACTTATATTATAAACTCTTACCAACGAGCGATTGGCCGACGATTACCTTGTCTTCAACACCGATGCACCGCCATACTCATTTTTCTCCTGCACAAGATACAAAATTGAAGATTAAAGAAATAGCTCCGATCAAAGGAAAAGTCCTGGATACGTGCTGCGGGCTTGGCTACACTGCAATCCTGGCAGTAAAATATGCTGATGACGTGTACACGTTTGAAGTTGACAAAAATGTTCTGTTGGTTGCAAGTTACAATCCTTATTCCCAAGAGTTATGGGCGAACAAAAAAATTCATCTCACTGAAGGAAAAGACAGCACTGAAGCGATTTTGGATTTTTCTGATTCCTTTTTTGATCGGATTATCCATGATCCTCCCACGTTTGTACGCGCTCCTCAGTTATATCATCTCGATTTTTACAAACAGCTGTTTCGTGTCTTGAAGAAAGGCGGCTTGTTGTATCACTATGCTCCTGCTCCTGGGAAAACCAAAGATGCAAGAGGCAGAGAGTTTCACAAACAGATTATCAAGGGACTGAAAGATGCTGGATTTATGGGTGTGGAGTATCATCAAGAGTCGTCGGGTGTGGTGGGGAGAAAACCTTAGATCATGATTGGAGTTACTTGTTCTTCAACTATTGCATATCTCACGGTTGCTTTTGCGAGAATCTTTAAGGGGTCGTAGATTTTTATATCAATCTCATTTTCTGATAGTACAACCGATAACTCCGTGCACCCGACGATGTAGGCGTCAACCTCCCCTTCCATTTTTTTCATAATCTCAAGAACCGCTTTTTTTGCTTCAACATGATCTTCTCCCCCCATAACTTTCAAAATGAGTGCAGTGATTTTCTGATACGATCCTGAATCTGGAGCTATGATCTTGATGTCCTCTTCACATGCTTGGTGATAGAGTTGTTCTTTGAACGTTGTTTCAGAGGCCAGCAAACCAACAGAAACAGGGCTGTCTTGTGCAACAACTTGTACTGTTTCTTCAATAATACTTAAAATGGGAATTTTTGCTTTCATGCGTAACGCTTCAATAAAATAATGAACCGTGTTGCACGGAATGACAATAAAATCACATTGTGCTTGTTCTAAAATCTGAATGCCCTCTTCAAGCTGTTGAAGAACAAGATCCTCATCGACAATTCCTGTTTCATCAAATCCTGTTAAAGGAAGTGAATACAGCACCAGTGACGGGTAGTCTGTATCTTGTACTGCATGATACTGCTCCTGCATCTCTTTTAATAACAGATTGTAAAAATATCCTGTGGCGACAGGGCCCATGCCTCCGAGAATTCCGATCTTTTTGTAGGTCGTTGTCATCTTATAGCCTCCATTCGAGAGGGAGACTGAGTTGTACTGTTCCTACTTGTACAGTTCCTGAAAGTAACTGGAGTCCTTTCAAGAGTTCCAAGGCTGGTTTGACAAACGATAAAGGAGGTTCATCTGCATCATACCCTTCTGCAAAAACCTGCGAGGTTGCAACTGAAGGATGGGCGGGACTTTTCGGCGCCGTATAAAAGAACGGAACAATTCTTGATGTGTCTTCACCAAGTTCTTTGAGAATCGTCAAGGTTCCCTTTTGTTGTGCGCGATATTGTTCATCAAGAACAGTAACACACCCATCCGCTCTTCGTAATTTTTCACGATACAAACATGCATCTAATAATGAACACAGGTATCTGTTTCCGTCAGGATATCCTGCTGCAGGATTATACAATAACACTTTTCCTTTTGAAAGCATGTATACTCCGTTAGGATGCTGTTCTACTTTCTTTTTCTTTTGCAGTTCCTGTAAGAGCATGGAAGCATGGGTTACAAGATTTCCTTCAAATTGTGTTTTATCGGGAGTAAATCCCCACTCCTGTAATAATCTATAATACTTTTTCCATTCGAGTACGTTAGGTTTTCCTTCCAAGCGCGGATTATAATTATCTACAAAGACCCATTTCTCTATTTCAACTCCCCACAGCGCGAGATACTGAACAATAAAACTTCCCCACCTCGCACTCAGCTGATGAGTCGGTCCGGGGGTCTCATGGGTATAAATGTGTCCTGCTTCCACAATTAATCGTGCAGGACGTTGTTGAGGAAATGTAATGTGCATGGTCGCATATGTTGTCGATGGTTGTGTTGATGATTCTTCAATCATAAGCTCACCTACCTCATTTCTTGAAAAGAAGTGTGCAGAACAACGATTTATAGTTGATGACCTATAAGAAACAGAGATATACTACTTTGTTTGAAATAGAACAAAACAGTTAAATTAATAAACCTGTACGTTTTTCTCTCGTGTATGGAACGGTCAACAACAGAATTAACGATTGAATATATCAACGAGCATCCCTACATCAAGCGCTGTCTGCAGAAAGGCATCATTAACTATTCCTCTCTTGCAAGAATGATTGCAAAAGATCTCGGCATCGAGAAAAAGACATCCAACGAGGCCATTCTTATTGCTGCAAGACGTTTTCAAGAAAAACTAAAGAAAGAACTGAACAATGAACAAAAAATTAGGGAACTTCTCACTCATTCGGAGATTAGCATCCAAAATAAAATGCATGTTTTTATTCTTGAAAAGAACAGCAATCTTGACGTGCTGGAAGGATTGCAGAAAAAGATCGGCCAAGAAGGAGGAATATCTTTTGTGCTTGAAGGTTCTGATAACTACACCATTATCATTCAAGAAAAATATGCTTCTTTTGTGAAAAGTGAATTGGATCATAAACTCATCAGATCCCATCAGCATTGCGCCTTGATCAACTTTAAATCACCCAAAGAAATCGAAGAACTTACTGGTGTTCTTGCTTATCTTACTTCTCTCTTTGCAGAAAATGGTGTTAATATCATCGAGTTTTTATCGTGCTGGAGGGATACCTTGTTTATTGTTGACGCAAAGGATGTCCAGAAAGCCTTAACTTTTCTGAATTTTTAGATAATATCTGAATAATATCTATATCCGATGCTTTTTCTTCATTTTCATCAAATCATAACTCGCAGCAAGAATAAAGATAATTTGCAGAACGATAAAGATGATATCTTTGATGGCAATGCTGTAAATCTCTAAACAGAGACCGCCGAGGATGTAGAGCAGATCTTCATGCTTTCTTCTTTTTGTGATGATTCCCAGCGAAATGAGGATGATTCCTAATGCTCCGATGACTTTAAAGGGATCCATGACCCTTTCTTTGCTGAAGAATTATTTAAAGTATTCTGAATTATTAAAGTATTCCATTACTCAACAAAAAAACAATTCCCATGACAATAAATAGAACTCCGGCAATCTTATTGAGCAGCTTCTCTTCTACTTTCTGCGACAAGAATTTTCCAAGCCAGATCGCAGCAAGCGAAGCAATCGCCAATCCGGTCATCACACCGCCGAGAACAAGCCAGGGCTGGTATCGTGTTGCAAGGATTGCAGTTGCAAATTGGGTCTTATCCCCCCATTCTGACAGAAAAATCAACAAAAATCCAACAATCATCGGATGATAGGACCAAGTCTTCTGTTTTTTCTCCTCTTTGCTGTTTTTCAGCGTCCATAACCCCAAGAGAATAAACAAAACACCGCCAAAGATTTTGATAATGTGGACCGGAACAAGCGTCGTCACCCATTTTCCAGCAAGAATCGCTACTCCATCAACAATCAGAAACGCAAACATACTTCCCACAAATAAATGCGTAGGATTTTTGATCTTTGAAGCAAGAAGAAAGACCGCAATATTCGTTTTGTCTCCTAATTCACCGAGGCCAACAACTAACAATGGGATGAGGAAGTCTTGAATCATGCTCAGTTATTCCTTTTCCTCTTTATTTAAAGCTTTATGACGCAAGCTTTAAGAAACCTTTTCTTTCTCTGTCCGTGCATGCATCTCTCCGACCTCAAAACAAAAATCCCTGAACCGTTCTACATCGTGTTAGAAAAAACCAAACTTGACGAGCTGAGGCCGGCGCAAGAAAAAGCAATCAATCAAGGCTTATTGCAACGCAAAAGTCTGCTTGTCTGCACTCCTACTGGTTCTGGAAAAACATTGGTTGCAGAACTTGCGATTGTTTCTTCCATCATTAATCGTGTAGGAAAAGGAATTTACATTGCACCATTGAAATCTTTAGCTACAGAAAAATACAAACAATTCAAGCAACGCTATGGGCATCTTTTTTCTATCACCCTTTCTATTGGAGACATGGATGATCCTGAGCCGTATCTTGCTGAGAAAGATTTGATTATTACAACCAGTGAAAAATTAGATTCTCTCATTCGCCACGGTGCTCCCTGGCTGAAAGATGTTGCAGTTGTTGTTGTGGATGAAATCCATCTCTTGAATGATCACAGCCGCGGTCCAACATTGGAGATTATGATTACGCTCATTCGCCAGCTGCTCAAAAACATTCAAATTATCGGATTGAGTGCAACGATTGGAAATCCACAAGAACTCGCTGACTGGTTGGATGCCGAACTGGTAATGGACACCTGGAGACCGGTTGAGCTGAAGAAAGGAATCCTGTTACAAGGGAAGGTGGAGTTTTACTGAATCCTGATTATAAAAAATATTAAACGCAGTAAACTTTATAACTGATTCTTGTTCAATCTCTTTTGGTGATAGCAGTATGCCCATGCCTCGCACTAAATTCAGAGGATATCGTGACATCAGCAAAACCTTTCTTGAAGATCCTGATGATACACCGGGCTGGATGAAATTAAGAATTGAAGACACCATGAGCAGTTACGATGTCATGAAAGAATTTGAACGTCTGCATGGCGGAAGCAAGATTACGATTTCTAAACTGCACACCCGCGATAAGATTATGTATAATGCAATGAAAAAGCGCGGGTTGTTGAAACTCGTGAAGAAGTTGAGATGAATAAAAAGGGAATTTCTTTCCTGCCGAAAACCCAAACATTTATAAAACACTTCGTTCCCTTCCCAGCGTAAATGAAACGCAGTTCACGACGCTGGAAAAAGAAAGGGCAAATGCGCTGGAAATGGCAGCGCAAGCGAATTAAAAAGGAAAAGCGTAGACGATCGAGCCACAGAACTTAAATCATCATCTCTTCTCTATTATTCACAACTAGCGACCTCCTACAGACAACCCACTACTAACTACCAACTACCTACATCCGTTTCTTTCTCTGTACCGTGATGACACGCCCCTGTTCTTACTCGACAAAACCCTTCCCCACCTCGGAAATCCAATAGATTTATAAACCTCTTCTAATCCCAAGGATCCCGCGCTCATAAGATCGGTGTAATCTTGCAAAAGATTGCGCAATGATCTGTTATCCTCTCCTTTTTGCCATAAAACGTGGCACCCACTGCGCAATAATGCTTGACTCTCATACTCAAGTATTGGTAGATATGTCGAGAGGAAATGTATTAAGAGTGTTTTTCTGAAATGCATTCCTTTAAGTATTCAGTAATAAAATAAAGCGACACGAACGTAGGACAAAAGTAAATATATTACACACCATGCGGCGCTTGAGCATGTTCTCACTAAACACGAGAACCTGAACGAGACATGGTGCAACGAATTCCCGTTGATCCTGCGGGCGATTGCTGCTATTGGGATTCGACTAAGCCATGCATGTCTAGGGTAGCAATACACTGGCAAAAGGCTCAGTAACACGTCGATAATCTTCCCTGAGGTCATGGATAACCATGGGAAACTGTGGCTAAACCGTGATAGAGAAAAGAATCTGGAACGATCTTTTCTCGAAACTCGTGCCTCAGGATGAGTTGGCGGCGGATTAGGTTGTTGGTCGAGGTAAAGGCTCACCAAGCCCATGATCCGTAGGGGCCCTGAGAGGGGTAGCCCCGAGAAGGTCACTGAGACACTGGACCTAGCCCCACGGGGTGCAGCAGGCGCGGAACCTTTACAATGCACGCAAGTGTGATAAGGGGATCCCAAGTGCTTATGTTTTACATAGGCTTTTGTGAAGGGTAAAAACCTTGACGAATAAGTGGTGGGAAAGACTGGTGCCAGCAGCCGCGGTAACACCAGCGCCAC
>DUFX01000022.1:6987-26269 GCA_013331695.1 Candidatus Woesearchaeota archaeon | reverse complement strand
GGCAAAGGAGACTGGGGTGTGTACAAGGATGCAGTACCGTTTGTAATGGTTGAGTCAATGCAAGAAAAGAATAGCATCAAGATTCAAGATGATCATGTATCCATCTCCCATGACTGTACTGAAGAAACACGCTTAGCAGCACTGCATACGGGTGAGTTTTTGGTTGTTGACGTTTGTGAAGATCGTCAAGCGCACCGATTTGCAGATTTTGAGGAGCTGGGCACACCTGAACGCTTCAAGAAAATTACGACCAACAACCTTCCAGAAATCGACATTTGAAACGGCATCCTTTACCAGTATGGAAACAACATGGTAAAAATGTACAGCGGCAGTCAACAGCATCAATTTATACGGAATCTCAAAGAGTACGCAGAAGTATTCGGTGTCTGCGCCGGTTGGGAACAACAGCTGGATAACAACACAACACTCTTAGGATGGCTACGAACATGAAGAAAGGACAAATGACCTGGTATATGATTGCCATTTTAGTTATGGTGATGTCGGCCTCTCTTCTAATCTTCCTTTTTGAAGACGGGCTCATAAGAAGCCCTAAGAGTGCTTCTGAAAAGCTAACGCAAGAACAACAAGTCAAGCAATGTGAAAATGAAGTTGCTGAGTGTATGCTCTTTAGACTCGGAATGACGTCAGGAAAGATGCTGTTTGACGAAGGCCCCCTTCCTTCATTCGAGGTCGTGGAGCGTGAGGGCGTAAGATATCTCAGAACCGTACCGCAAGCGTGTTTTAGACAGATGAATCTCTCTGGCCAGCATGTAGAAGTGTACAATCTCGTCCCTGATATCCTCTTTAATAAACAGGATGTCCGCATTACGATCAACAACAACATCTTTCTTACAAAAGATGAGAGTGAAACAAAAATAGCAGACTACACCAAAAAATTCCCGATTGAGTATCAGGCATTATACGACACTGCTATCGCACTAAGAAAAAGGCCGAAGTTCCCTTCTGTTCCAGAAACAGCAATTCCTCTCAGCGACCTTCCCTTCGACGTTGAAATAACGAAAAAAGACAGAGCCCGTGTGATTTCACTGATCCAGACTCAGCCTTCCCCCAATATCAAAGACAGGTATTACCGCTTTAACTTCCTGAAGTAAACGAAACACAGAACTCTTTTTTGGAAACATCAACAATTGATTTGCAGTAGGTGTCATTTCTTGTAACGAGTGCAATTCGTTCATAGCAATCATCTCTCGGGCCGAAGCTGAGATTATCATTTACATAATCTTCAGAAACAATATTTATGAACCCGCATAAAGATGCATTGTGTAATTGAACAGCAAAGTGGTAATAACAAGAATCTTGCTGTTGAGGATGGAGAGAACAGCATTCTTGAGGATGTGAAAGATCAGAATGAGGAATATAACATTTTGCTTTTTCTGCTTCTTCTATTTTTTTGAATGCCAAACAACGATTAACAAATCCTTTGCAGAAAAACTGATCAGGATCTGATAACACCGATTTTATCTTGCAGGGATCGTGAAAATAAAAAGAGAAAAATGCTTCCAGCAATTTTCCTTTTACACCTCCTTCTTCATGAATGCCGATGATTTCTGTTTCAGCAATTTCTTCATCCCAAACATTATTATCTCCAATAATCCTAAAAAAAGTATTCCCATTTTTAAGATAGCTCCCTTTTACTCTATGACTGACGTTGTAAAGTTTACCGTCGTATCTGCGAGGATAAACTGCGATGTCTCCAACCTTGATGGTACCATTTATTTTTGAGCGTAATCTTCCTTGTTTGAACGTTCCTATCCCCTGATAGAAGGGAAAACGTTTGAATTCATCCTGTGTAATATTTTCAAATTTGTAAGCGTTGACACTCCACCACGCGTCAAAATCGTCTGTTGAATGCAGCATGCTACACGTTGCATTACGGTTTACACTCTCTGAGGCAAATATAAATTCTTCTTTGAGAACAAAAAGAACTAAAAGACATAAAAGAATACCTACAGTTTTTTTTGCAGTGGATGAATCAAAAAAGGTAAACCATCCAAAAGAATAATACGTTGCTAAGAACATGACAAATATACCCATAAAAATGGGTGCCTGTTTCAGATGAGGGATATCAGAAAAAAATATTACAAAGGAAATCGCAGTAAAGAATGAAAGTAAAATATTCCTTTTAAGATCATGAACGTGTTCCATGTGAATCTTCATGTTTTTCTGTTCTCAATGCGATAATTCCCGACAGTGGACTGGCAGCGAGTTCTGACTGGCGGAGATATGAACTTGAAAACAAGGACTCCGAGGAATTTATGGAATTTACTGCCGTCCAAATCCTTTCTTCAGTTTGTTGGTAATTTGTTCAATTTCTTTGGGATCCTGATTTCCTGAACGTCCAACGTCATGAGGCGTATCAGGCGCATTCGCTTTTTCAACCATAAAGGTTAAGAAATCTTTGGGTTTTCGCGGAGTGTTGTTGGTTTCCATAGCGATTCACCTGAGCGCAGGGTATTAAAAAAGAAAAAGAAAAAGAAAAGACACGAAAAGACTTACATCTTTCCGATTTTGAACATTTTGGTTCCGCACTTTGTGCATTTTCCTTTGACGCAGTCTCGGCCATTTTTCATTTTTGCTGCCTTAGCATCAGCCATTGTTGATTCTTTCTTACATTTCATACAGAATCCGTTTACCATAGTATTCCCTCCAAACTTTTCCCATCATCTTGAACCCTTTCGGAAGCGGCAAACTTGCGGTTCAACCCCCCTTTGAAAAGGCATTTGAGCTTTACAAGCACCAAGTATTCATAAATGTTGTTCTTTTTTGAGATGGAAAGAGTGAAAATAAAGATTTAAATAAAGATGGTTATCGGATGGTTGTATGGATCTGCCATATGATGTTTTAGGGGTTGTGGGAGCAACACTCAGTGCGATAGGAGTCATAGGATACATGGCAAGGAGAGCAGCACACGATCGTCGTGAACAACACTTTGGTCAAGTTCAAGCTGATCTTGCTCAACGTCTTGGGGAAGAATTCAGAAGTAAACGTGAAGAACATGTCACGATACCGATGCGCTTAGCTTCCCGCTTTGGAATTATGCCCAACGAATATGAAGGTCTCAGAACCGATCTTGAAAAACTTGCAGGACCACCGGTTTATGAAGACGATCGGAACGCTCCAACGTATACACCCGTACGAATCTATGTTGCGGGGGGCGTAGCGATTATTCTCGAGGAAAGTAAACCCTTAAAGATCAGGGGAGTCGCATCACGCGCAGAAGTTGTGGTGAATATCCTTAGAACCTATTTACATCTTCAGAGGGTAACTAAAAAAGGACCAACAGAAGACGACAGAAAGGTCTATGAAGGTGTTGAGTTTTATGAAGCACCTGCAAAAGTACAAGAAGAACAACGAGAAGAACCTGTCCCTGCACCCATTCAACAATGAAGGTTTCATCTCAGATACCCAGAACATAAAAACCAACTTCTTTATAAACTATAAAGATTTAGGAGAGCTAACGAGTATGTTTCAATAAAAAAGATAAAAGAAAGATAAAAAAATCCAAAAGAGGCAGTTATATGAAACTATCAACAGAAAACTCTGCGCTTCTGCTTGTTACAGGGGTAGCGCTTGTCTTGATGTTCTCTTCATTCTCAAACATAAACTCCGAGAAGTTTACCGGCAATGTTGCCAACGAACCTGCCGACGATTCTCTTGCAGAAAATGCAGTCTGCCAGCGTGATAGCCAATGCCAAGGAGTTCTTGTCTGTAGAAAACTGGTCAGCAGACAAACAAACCAGTTTTATGGCGACAAAAAATGCAAACCCGCCAGAAGTAATGGAGAAACATGCGAAGCACCGAATTATTGCAGAAGCAAACAGTGCGGTGCTGATGGGATTTGCAAAGCACGAAGCAATCTGGGAGCCAATGAATATTGTGACACGAATAATGAGTGCCGAAGTGGATATTGCGACACAACGCGTTCTCCTGGAGCAGGAATAGCTAATGGACGATGCGGCGTGCCACCAGGAAGAAATATGAGAGGCTCGGGATCATTTTGCACTGCAGATAACGATTGCACACAACCGTACATTTGCAGACCAACCGGAGCTGCAAGGGATGTTTGCACAGCAAAAGGAACAGGAACATCAGACAAGTGCAGAGATAATACTGATTGCACATCCAATTCTTGCACCCAAAAAAATGCGCAGGGCGTTGGAACGTGTGCGGTTGCTCAACAACAGATACAACAAGAACAACGAGGACAAGCCGTACAAGCTGCGCCCGCACCCTGCGAAGGCTATGGTCTTGAACAACGGCCTGATCCTGCACGCTATCCCAAGGGAATTGTTTGCGGTCCTTCTTGGGATGCACCACGTTTTGAGCGAACTGTCTTATTTACAACCCGCGATGGTGTAGGTGCACATATTCCTGATAACACACGGGCAAGCGTGTATGTGTACACTTCACCGAGTTGTGGACCAAGAGATAGGTTTACATTGACCTACAACGCAGGCAACAATCCCGCTCCGCAGGGGCATCGAACTGCGTCGATTGCCTGGGTTACAAGCCGTGTTGACCCGACCTGTTCAGTTGCACAGCAACGATCAGTCGGACCGCGATTCCAGTCGAGTGAAATAGGACTTTCGTTTGTGCCGGGAACAGGAGGCGGTTGTTTTGTGTATGAACCGAATCGAGAACAACTCTCCGCGACCTTCGGCGGCCGGCAAGGAAGCATGTGTATGATCTGCGACAATAATCCGGCAAGCCAGCAGGACTGTTTTAGAATGGCAAATAATGCACGACAAGCAGGTTTGATCTAAATTACGCTTGGATTCACTGCACGCCTACAAGAAATCGATTTCCACTTCCATTGCATCCCAGGTCGGATATTCTGCAACAATGGAAGGAGTTAAACCAAGTTGCTTCACCATTTTTTTATGCTTTTTGACAAGCTTTTTGTCCATCAGCAGACGATTCTTTTGAGGATCATACACAAGCTCATGCTCCTGCAAGTTAAGAAGCTTCAGGAGAGATGCTCGCAGGGAGAGGATATTGCCTCCGACATTGCTGCCTGTCAAAACTCCGCGGATCAAAACTCCATCTTTGGTGATTTCATCAAAGGGAAGCGCTACATTTTTTGCTCTTCGCTTGAGGCGTTCTCTCAACTGCACGGCATCTTTCAATTTTGAAGTGCAGAAATAGACTGAGAAAGGAAACTGTTTTTTTCTGCAGTATTGCATCAGTTTGAATGTCATCTCTGCTGATCCTTTAACTGCATACGAATAACGATCTTTGGGCACAAATCCTTTTTCTCCGAGCGTATAATGCTTTGCCTCGGTGTCAGAAAACTCAAGTTCATTGAAGTTAATAAAACGGATATGGGGGCAGTTCGTGCCGAGAAAGTCGAGCAAAGCCCGCGTTTCTTTTTCAAGACCGGGTATCGCAGGAATCTCTATGCCCNNATTCCTGCACCTTTTGCTTCAATCAATCTGCATTCTTCGAGCAGCTCTTGGTCTGCTTGTGCAGGATCCTTGCTGAGCTTCCATTCATCGGCATAGACATCGTCGGTTCCAAACTTGTGTTCAGAAACAGGACAATAAAAACAGCGCCGTGGACAGAGTCCGGTGACAAAAAGCACGACCTTTGCTCCTTCAACGCAGGATTTGCACCCTTCTGCAGGACAGCCCATGCAGAACGAATACTTGCCGGTGTCCACCATATTCTCGGTGTTCACTCTAGTTTTGGGTTGCAGAGCTTTGGTCATGGAAAAAATTGTGGCGGTAAGGTGCTTATAAACTTTCTTATTTCTTTCACCTTTCCTGGTTCATTCATCTTTGCGCCAGCAGGACTGCAAGCGAAAGGTTTAAATCTGATTAGGGTTTTTTTCTTTGATGGTTAACGCTGAGAGTTTACAAATACCGAGCAAAAAAGAACCGTTTACACTCGATCATATAGCCATCCATGCAGATTCTCCTGACTTTTATCCGCTTGTAGACTTTCATCTTCTTGAACACGTGTTTCAAACAGAAGGACGATTTCTAGAATCGCAAGAACCTCCAAAAACAAGAGGAGAAGCGCTAATCTGGTTCATCTTAAACAGAAGGTACCGAGTTCATTCAGCAGGACCTAACATTGGAAACTATCTCCTTTTCCAGAACTATGCTCAGTACAGGGGGCTGTTGGAGCGTGATGCAGATTTTGTTGAACGTTTTAGATCTTCCGTACATGCCCACCAATTAACTTGTAAAGAAGGAAGAGGAGAAGAGGTAATAAGATTTCTTAATCGCTCTAGAACCGCAGGGCGGTATCAGTTTACCTTCGGAGCATGGTTTTCACGAATTCCGTTCCTCCGCAGGTATGGGTTCTTTCAAACACCCCACATGATGCTCCAGGAACGGTTTAACGAGCAAACGCAGAAGAGCAGAAAGGCGCATCATGCACTTGAAGATCTTTTGAAGACAAACTTAACACGGCCTGATCTTGATACCGTTCTTGATGACACCCAAAACCTTGTCGATTATGATTTCGCACTTTTTTACAGCCTCGAAAGTGAATGGAGACACTATTACCACAACGTAAGAGATGCTTTCTCTCATGAAGGATCCCAGGATAGTTCGAGAGAGGCAATGCGTTTTTATGACAGTATTCACACACAGCCAAGAACAACAAGTGATCTTGCCAGAAATATGGTCATGCGTTATGTCCTAGATGCAGTCAGAGAACTTCGAAAAATACATCGCGATATCGCAAACGAAAATCAAACTGCAGGGGAAATTTTTGCTGAACGTTTCATGCAGAATATTGACCTCAATGAATATATCTACAGATTTGTCCAAGACCGTACATTTTCTATTCTTCCCGGTTATACATTTGATAAAGCATATAACCGCATGAAAGATTATATCGAACAAAATCTTCGTCTGCTTCAAGAACCGCGCCGCTTTGCAAGGATTATGCACCGTATTCAAGAATCCGAAAATCCTGAGTTTTTGCTTGAAACGCTTCGAAGAACGACCGATACCAACGAATTTCGGAGACGAGAAAACTTTGAGGGACAATTTGGAAAAATTCAAGACCCTGAAGAAGTATATGAATTTTGGAATGCACATAAGGATAGGATTGCCATTACCCCGCAAAACTTACGACTGCTCATCGCCCTTGACCAAGGGAAAAACTTGGAGGAGTTCTTACAACAGGAACCTAAGGACCAGGGATTTATCCTTGATGCTGTACGCGAAGGATATGAAGATGTGGTTCTTAATTTTCTGAGAAACTATCAGGAATATCGTGCATTGGTAGGAGACCTTAGAAAACATATTGACCTTAAGGTTGAGATGCGAGACCGCGATATGATCCTTGCACAGCGTGATTATGGGGCAATGGAAGAGTTTCTCGATTTTGTTGTTGCCATTGAAACAGAGCGGGAAAATCGTGAAACCTATCAACGCCTGAAAACCCCGTTTCCCGCCGACCATCCTAGCAATGAAGATGTTCAGTTGCTAATTATCGAAGCTCCTAATTTTGTGAAACCTCGTTTGAGGGATCTTGCTGAAGTACGAAGACGATTTATACGAAATGATAATGGGGAGGGTTATATCGCTTATATCCAAGAAATGCTTGATGTAAACCAAGGTCAACGTGAACAGAGGCTTATTGACTTGCTAAAACAACCGGATACGGTGTATGTAAAAAGAGAAGAACTGCCAAAGAAGCAACTTGAGGGAGAAGCGATCGAAACAGAAAGAGAATCCGCACCAGGACAACAACGACAAGAACCGCAGAAACCCTACCTCTCCCGCGTCGTTATTGTGGGGGGATATCGACGTGCTGATTATAAAAGACGACTTGCACCTCATTTTAATATCGGAAGCCTTACTGTTATCGGAAGCAATGCAAAGGCACGGCTTGCCTATGTGGGGAGTGATACCGTGTACCTCCATATTACCGGAAATACATCGCATGCTGTAACAGAGCGCTTGGCAAAAAAAGAACCAGAAAAGTATGTAAAAGTTCCTACTTCTGGCACGAGAACGCTAGTTGAAGCACTCATGCCGTATGCGCATTAACCGTATAATTCTATAAGGTTGAACGATAGAACATCCCCCTTAAGGAAGGAATTGCTTATAAACGGCATGATAAATTTATATAGAGATTATTCATCGCCAACGTGAGGAGTTTAAGCAGGGGGATCGGATGATTGAAACCACCAATACAACCACCAATAACAGTGTAAATAAAAGCAACAAAAGCGCAACGCTCACAAGCGTAACACTCACTGAATTTTTAGACCGACAGAAGAAAGATCCTGCACTGCAAAAAATTATCATTACCATCGCCGAAGCGTGCAAAAAAATCAGGGCACAGATTACCCTCAAAAGTGCAGCATCTACGCAGCAAACGAATCCTTCGGGAGAACAACAATTAGGTTTAGATGATACTGCAGATCAGATTCTTACCGCAAGCCTCAAAGAAACAGGACTTGTCCGGCATTGTGCATCAGAGGAACAGAAAGAGCTGATGCTTTTTTCTCCAACAGCACCGTACTCCGTTGTCTTTGATCCTCTTGACGGCTCGTCATTGATTGATGTGAATCTTTCTATCGGAACCATTGTCGGCATCCATAAAGGCGATCTTGTCATGCATGGAGAACGCAGCCTCATTGCCGCACTGTATGTGGTGTATGGACCGCTTACCACGCTAGTCTTCAGCGTTGGAAATGGGGTTCATCAATTTTGTTTGGAAGGTGAAGATTTTGTCTTAGAAAAAGAAAATATCAAACTGAAACAGAAAGGCAGTTTATATGCCATCGGTGGCTTAAGAAAAGACTGGCTTCCAGAACATGGCCAATTCATTGAGTCACTAGAAGGAGAGGGATACAAACTGCGCTATAGCGGAGGACTTGTTCCTGATGTGCATCAGATTCTTCTCAAAGGAGGCGGACTCTTTACCTATCCCCGATTGCATGGCGCACAGGATGGAAAACTGCGCCTGTTGTTTGAAGTTGAACCCTTTTCTTTTATTCTCCAGCAGGCAGGAGGACGAGGTTCAACCGGAGAGATTCCTGTTCTTGATGTTGTTGCAAAAGACCTTCATCAGCGTGTTCCTGCTTATCTGGGAAGCGTGTATGAGGTTGAAAAAGCTGAAACAATGGTAAAACAAGGAAGAGTAGTAGAACAAGGAACGATGAAAGAGATGCCAGTAAACAAGCAGGTAAATGAAGTGCACATTCCAGCAGATGTTCCGCCCCAACTGCACCAAGAATATCTCAAAAATTATCTGACCATGACCCACAACACCGGCAGACTCATGCTGTTTGCAGGAGACCAAAAAATCGAGCATCTCAACGACGATTTCTATGGAAAAATAAAAGTGGGTGATACAGAAGTTCCGATTCCCCTAGACGATGCTGATCCTGAGCACCTCTTCAAAGTTGCAAGCAGTGCACGCATTGGCGTGTTTGCGGCCCAGCTGGGTTTGATAGCAAAATATGGGCCGGATTATAAAAATGTGCCGTACCTTGTAAAATTAAATTCAAAATCTCATTTAGTAAAGACCACACAAAAAGATCCGCAAAGCCAGGCGATGACAACGGTTGAACATATTGTAAAATTCAAAAAAGATTCTGGCCTTAATATTGTTGCAGTGGGGTATACGGTGTATACAGGAAGTGAATTTGAAAGTGAAATGATCAAAGAAGCTGCACAAGCATCCTTTGAAGCACACCAAAATGGATTGCTTGCAGTATTCTGGATGTATCCGCGGGGAAAAGCAGTTCTTGATGAGAAAGATCCTCATCTGATTGCAGGTGCAGCAGGAATGGGCGCTTGTTTAGGTGCAGATTTTGTCAAAGTCAATTATCCAAAACCCAAAGAAGGAAAATCTGCTGAAGCATTCAAAGAAGCAATCTTGGCTGCTGGCAAGAGAACAGGAGTCATCACAGCGGGTGGGGGATCAAAAGGGGTGCGGGACTTTTTACAAGAAACCTGGGACCAAATCAACATCAGCGGCTGCAGAGGGAATGCAACAGGAAGGAACATTCATCAGAAACCGCTTGCTGAAGCCATCCGTCTTGCAAATGCTATTTCTGCGATAACGCTGGATTTGAAGTCCGTTGATGAAGCGATGAAGATGTATACGGGATAGAGAAATTAGGGTTGAGATCGCAGCAAACCGCTGAGTTTCCTGTGCTGTCTCTGAGCATGGCGGTAAAGTCCTGTTAATTGCCGTTCCGAAGCAAGATCAAAGAATTCTAAAAACCCATTATAATTTTCAACGCTGCGGCTCAGCCAACTTCGCTGATGAGTGGTGTTCCATAGTTTTTCTGAAATCTCTCCTGCGTGCAGATAAGCAAAAGCTTTGTGGCGTTGGTCACTTGCATAGACAACGACCAACCAATTTGATTGATAACAACGGACAGCCCAATTAACGTCTTTTGTTTTGTTCCAGAGTTCACGCGCATATTCCGCAGCAAACGAATAGGAATGAGAAGCATGGAAAGATTCAACGCTCTGAGTTTTATGTCCTGCTTGAAGACGATGAGTATATGCCGCTTCAAGGTATTGCTGTCTGCCCGTTATATCGTAAAGAAGTTTTGCCGTATCCGCAGCATAGGTGTGCAAATGCGCCTCTAACACAACACCATGATGATCTTGGTGTTCGCGGGTTCTGTCGCTCCGTGTTGCACCGTCTACATTCGCAGCATAAAGTTTGGTGAGAAGAGGAACCGTAAAACGTTCACGTACAGCAGAGAGTGCATGATGACCAACTTTTGTCAGTTTCTTAATATCTGTCGGACTCCATCCCTGAAAATCAGCTGTCGTTTCGAGTATCTCAAAAAGAAGATCAATAACGTGATCACGTTCATGGCTATCGGCAGGAAGACCGTCATAGCATCTCTCAATACACTCATCAAGACCCATATCTGAAAGGAAAAAGAAGTCCTATTTAAACCTGTTTGCTTTTATTTGCTTTTTAGGGCCCTATTTTTTTATGGTTTACTTAATGGAGTTTACTCAATACCCAGCCAGCGAATCCACTTCATTCACTGCATACGAAACTCTTCTGACACTTGTTTTACTGCAGTATGGACAGCGCAGCGTTGTCTGGGTTTGCTCATGTTTTGAAAAAGAATAAGAACAGTTTGCACAGCGATATTGAATGGACTTGCCGGCAGGTCGTTGCTGACGCTGTGATTGCGAAACTGGCGAAGATCGTGAAACGTCATTGACCAGATTGCTTGGACCAACAACCGGCCAGTCTGGCGAAGACAGAGATGGTTTCCCCCTGCCCAATGAAAAAGACGAACCCGATGAAGTCTTACTTTTTCCCTCTAAACAAGAAAAACAAGTGAGTGCATCAGAACCCCGGGAGCATTTCAGATTGCCCATAGGATATTTCTGTTTGCATGCTGAACAGGGAAGATGAATATCGGGCATAAACGTCAGAAAGACAGAGGTATTATTTAAAGTTGATTTTTAGTTAAGTTCGCATGGAACCGTCCAGATTTAGCGATCGAAATAAATGCCTTGGTGCTCTCGTACTTCAGCTTCACAACCAGTATTCCAAGTTCCATCACTATTCGACCATCCTGCATCGCAGGTGCATCGATCAGTTGGGAATGTCGCATGCTGGCCACAGGGTGTAGCATCATTTGCATTTGCAGTGCCATCCCCATCTCTATCGTTAGGATTACTTGCAGGATTGTTCGGATCGGTCTCAAAAGCTCGTTCGTCATCATCAATAACCCCATCACCATCCGTATCCCTCTTGCACTCAGAAAATCCTGGCCAGACTTCATAACAGACAAGACCTGCGGCGCAATCGCCTTGTCTTGAACAGGCTTGTCCTTCACGAGCAAGATCCTGCTGGCGTTGTTGAGGAGCCGGTTGTTGCTCTTGCTGAGGTTGTTCTTGTTGCTGGCCTTGTTGCGGTTGCTCCTGTTGGGGAGCTTGCTGTTGTTGATTTCCAGCACAGACAACGCCGGGAATATCTTCCCACACCCAGCGGCCATCCAACGTACAAATCTGCCAGCGGTAAATGGTTCCTGTTTCAGGACAGCGCTGTTCATTTCGCGTGGTAAATGATTCTTCATAGCGACATGTGTCGGGTTGAGGTGCAGGTCGTTGCTGCGCTTCGGCTATCGGTGGTTGAGCTTCCCGTGGTTGTTCTGCTGGTTGTTCTTGTCCTGCTTGCTCTTGTGCTCCAGGTTCTTCAGGCGCCGGTGCTTGTTCAGGTTGAGGGCATTGCTCAGCAGGAAGAACGGTTTCCCATGTCCATCGCCCATTGGTGCAGATATTTCTTCGCGTTACGGTCTGGCCATCAGGACAGTATTCAGTGTTACGAACAGCGCCTTGCTGGCATCGTGGCTGTAAAGAAGGAACTTTACATCGCAAGGTTTTAAGGGTGTTCAGTTCAGCATCACACGAATCAGGTGTGAAGACAGGTTGAGCATCCATGCATCGTTTGTAATTTCCCTGCGCAGTTTTGCAGTTCAAAACTGCTTTGCTCAACTTTTTGAGTTTTTGTTTTTCTTTGGTAGCATTTCCCGTTATGTTCGCATTTGAAGTTACTAAAATGATACCTACGACTGCGACAATGAGAACAATCAAAACCGTGTAGCGTGCAGTTCCACGTCGACAAAATAGCATGGTAAACCTCTTTTGGGGAGTTCATAGTCATCTGAGTTTAAAAAGATTTGTATGGGATTTCAGGTATATACATTCGCCGGAAACTGCCGTTCTTTCTTCAGCAGGTATTTTTCAAGAACCGTTGTGGTAAGATAAACCAGTGCAAAGATTCCTGCAATAACGACGATATAAACAAAAATACTTGCCTGTTTCCCGCTGTTGTAATTCGTTGCGATAAGAAAAAAAGATAGGATGATCGTGATAACCACACTAAACAAACGCTTGGTGATTTTAACGATGACGGATTCTTCTTGAATAGAAAACAATTCCAAAAATGCTTCCCACGGTTCTTGAGCAAGCGCAAGACCGCCTGCCATGCCAAGCTCAAGCTGTCGATCGCTAGGAGCGACTATTTCCTGAGCCATACGTTTTTGTTCTTCACGCTCCAGAAAACGGCTGAACAAAAAAATGACACCCACAATTCCTGTTGCAACAGCAAGCAATGATACATTTAATACTGCTCCTTTTTCAAAGACATGGCTGAAGAAATCGCCGAAGACATTGAGGATAAAGAGGTTAAACATGATCATCGTAGGACCATTCATCAAAACAAGGCTGATGTCAAGTACTAAAGCGCCAGGATTAATCAGCAGTGAAATGACCATGGGAAGGGTGTAACGAACAAAAGTAAAAGAAAACATCGTAATCGTAAGATTGCCGTTGGTAATGTAATAGACAACAGGAGCAGTAAACGATCCAACAAAAAAGCAGATGCTCTCTTTGATCGTATAATCCAACGGTTCGGTAGGTCCAAAGAGCCGAGTAAACAAAATAATGCCTGAACCAAACAAGGCGCCGACCCAAGAGCTGTAATATACAGCAGTCATAACCGTAAAGATATCCACTACCTCTACATCTTTGGTAAATAAGGTCATAAGAGCAGGAACACGGCTCCACACCGCAATCAGGGCAAAAAGAGCTAAGATAGAAAGCTGGGGTGCTGGCAGGGCTAAGAGAAAGATCGACACATACAGTACCACGGTGGTCTTATACAGGGGTTTCCAGAGGATCAACTCAGATGCCATAACCAGTAGAGAGGCATACCGACTTATATAAACTAGTTGTCGGTTAACAGACAACAATAGGAATATTTAAATACTAGAGGCTATAAAGATGGTTTATGGCTTCGACAAAGATTGAACAGACCCTCCAAGAACTGGGACTTACTCCGGGAGAGACCAAGGTCTATCTTGCACTTCTCAAGCTTGGGAGGGGCAATGTGCACCAGCTCAAGCGGGAAACCAACATTCACCGAACCACCATTTATGACTTTCTGGAAAGCCTTTCGAACAAAGGGCTGGTGAGCAGCGTTGTAGAGAAAGGGATGCACATGTACAGCGCAAGCCATCCACGGCAACTTTTTGAATTGCTTGAAAACAAAAAAGATTATCTTTCAGAGATTTTTGAAGATCTTGTTCAGATCACGAAAACCGAACGCGATGAAATTAAAATTGAAGTATATCGAGGAAAAGAAGGATTTCGAAGAAGCATTGCTGAATTGCTGAAGCGCCGAGAGGAAGTTCTGGGTTTCGGCGTTGACGAATCAGTTTTTGAAGAAAAAGTAGGGCTTGAACTTCGGCAATATTTCAAAAAAGGAAAGATACAGGATCTTAAAGAGAGAATTATTACCTGGGAAGGTGCTCCTTTTGTCTATGATTTACCCCACATCATGTATCGTTGTGTTCCCAAAGAATTCTTTGGACCAACGCCCCACCTTATTGCAGGTGATTTAGTGTGGATTCAAATCTGGGAGCCCTTAACGATTATTTTGATTAACAGCAAAACGCTTGCTGATGCGTATCGAAAACATTTTGAGTTATTGTGGCAGACTGCGAAACCGATGGGAAAGGAGAAGATGAGGGCGCTGAACAAAAAAGAAGGAGGGTAAAAAACCCAGGACACAAAAATTGTGCCTGGGATTTAAAACCACAGTACGATGCCCCGGCCGGGATTCGAACCCAGGTCTTCGGATGTTTTTGCTGTCAAGCCATCAAGCAAGGGATTCTCTTGTTCTTTTCAAGACTGTAACATCTCGAAAATCCGAAATGATTGGCCGGACTACACTACCGGGGCATACAACACATAAAACTCAAGATAGCAAGTTTGTGGCGTCTTTATAAAGATTATTATTCAGGAAGAACGAGTTTAAATAGACGATCCCCAAAACCGAAAAAGACTCAACCCAGCGGTATCCATTCCTCAAGCTTGGCACGAACAGTTTTTTTATCATCAGTGCCGTAGACTAAACGTTCAAGATCTTCGACAGGTACTTTTGCTGGGTCAATAGAACCCAATCCGTTTGCATTCTTGGTCAATGCCCTCATTAATACATTGAGTAGAGCCTGGTTATATTCAACTTCAAGAGCTCTTTTGTTGTGACGACCTAGATCTTTACGAGAAAGTTCCGCATTAGAATACGCTAGCGCACGGAAAAGAGGGTTGCTTTTACTGGTGTTCAAACAATAAACTCCTGTTGAGGTGAGTACTGCTTCGGTACCATAAGCTAAACCCTGTGGTAACAACTGCCAGAAAAGTTCATCAGGATACTGAAAAATGGTGGTGAAGGATTCCACTTTGCGTTTCAGTCTTGTAGGAAGTTTATCAGCAGCAAGATGAAGTTCACCGGCAAGCACAAAGATTTGCTCACCACCATGAAAGTATTGTTCCACTTGTTCTGCAATACCCCGAGTACGCATCGCAAGTGGATCAATACGCTTATCATCCCCCTTTGCAACATCAATACCATACAATTGAGTATCATGCTCTTTTTCTTTTGCGTAGTCAAGGATACTCAGCACACCACCCCAGCTTCCATTGCGATCGTATCTCCAAGCTTTGCTTCGCAGTCCGTTAACGTCCAGGGCTCCACTAAGATACGCTTTAAGATATCTATTAAATTTTGCAAGAAACTCTTCGAGAAGAACGATGCGCCGACTCCCAGGATGAGCACCTTCTTCAACAATGTGAAGGAACATGTCTTTGGTAGTACGCAACGGATGAAAGTCACCCACATAGACCACTTGGGATCTCCGTGCAACATCCATTACTTCAGCAAAAGAAACAGGATAGGGNNGACTGCTGCACGAAAGGGAGTTTGTGAAAGTGTGGAATCTTGAAACGACATAAAGTACCTCTCAACACCCCTTAACAACGCATTCAAATTACTCCTTTAAATAACCATCGAAAACAGTGAAACAAGATGAGAAAAAAAGTGGGCCCATCGAGACTCTCAGTGGGTTGGAGACAAGCTCTAACCCATTTTGAACTCAAGACCGCTGGTGATCTTAGGTTCGCCTTGTTTCTTGTATAAAGCAATGCCGTATAAGACCAGTGCTCTACCAGGCTAAGCTATGGGCCCGTTCTCTTTTCGGGCGCCAAGGCTTTTAAATGTTGCGTGCAGTAAAAGAAAAACAATACGCCAGCCGGGATTCCCACATAAGAACCTAGGTTCTTATCATCTCCTAACTGGGATTTTCTCGCTCTGCTCGAAAATCAACACGAACTAAGAGGGCATACACTCCGTGTAGCCTACCGAACAATACGCCAGCCGGTATCAAAAATGTTCCATTTTTGGGACCGTCTGTCGCATCTCACTTCGTTCGATACGCCAGCCGGGATTCGAACCCGGATCAGAGCCTCTTTGCGCAAAGCATCAGCAAAGCGTGGCAAGGCCCTATCCTAACCATTAGACTACTGGCGTGTAAGTTGCTTATGAAGTTCCAGGGCAGGCAGTTTCTTTTTATAGTTTGTGGTCAAGGCCTCCTCAAAGATGCGTAAATATTTATAAAAAGGCGTATCACTCCCTGGAGTATGGTTCCTACGAAAGCAATACATGCAACACAGCAGGCAACACAAGTGCTCAGCGAACTCCAGCACAAGGCTGAACAGCTGAGACATGAAATGATAACACAAGAGCTTCTGGTAGACAATGATTTTGCAGAAGACCGGGAGGAGCTGAACGCACTGCAAGAAACGCAGGAAGAGCGGACAGGAAAGAACAGGGAAAAGGTAGTGGAAGAAAATGCAGAACCGGTGTTCTCAGACAAACTCAAAGACCGCCTGCGAAAACAGCAGTACCGTATTATCGGCAGTCATTCTGCTGTGAAAACCTGCGGCTGGACAAAAAGCTCGTTGACAGGAAAAGGCGGATGCTACAAGCAAAAATTCTACGGCATCCAAAGCCACCAATGTGTGCAGATGACCACGTATCTGACTTGCGCAAATTTCTGCACCTTCTGCTGGAGAGACATGACAGCAAAAGCGCACAACGAATTTAAAGGAACACCTGATGATCCTAAAATGATTCTCGACAACGCAGTTGAAGGGCAGAAAAAATTATTGATTGGATACAAAGGCCATCAGCATATTGACAAACAAAAATATGAAGAATCACAATTTCCCAAACACTTTGCAATTTCACTAACCGGAGAGCCGATTCTCTATCCAAGACTTCAAGAGATGATTACGTACGCACACAGCAAGGATTCAACAACGTTTGTTGTCTGCTCAGGACAATTTCCCGAACAGATGGATGCGATTACCCCAACGCAACTGTACCTTTCTTTGGATGCACCAACCAAGAATCTTTTCATTAAGATTGACAAGTCCATCAATAAAGATTCTTGGGAGCGACTCCTGGGAAGTCTTGATGCTCTCAAGAGAGCACGCGAGCGATGCAGAACCGTAGTGCGGATTACCTGCGTCAAAGAACAAAATATGGTTGATCCACAGGAATATGCCAAACTCATTGAACGAGCAAATCCGATGTTTCTGGAAGTGAAGGGATATATGTTTGTAGGAAGCAGCAGACAGCGTTTGAGTTTGAAGAATAGTCCGTTTCATGAAGATGTGAAGGCGTTTGCTGAAGAGATTGCCAGATACTGCGACTATAAAGTTATTGATGAATCAGCGTGCTCGCGAGTGGTGCTGATGATGAAAGAGGATGTGGCGGAACGATTCTTGGAGCGTTAATTCCGATCAGCATCATGCTCATGCCTGCCCTTTCTACCCAGCAAAAGGAGAATGAACAACAAAAAGGTGCAGAACAGCCACAAGGTCCAGATGGACTGGAGATTGGGAATTAGTCTTGAGCATACCGCACTGTCCACCTTGTCGATGCAAAAAGAAAGCGCAATAACAGACACTAAAGCTAAGAAAGGATAGCCTAAACCAATCAAAACAAACAGCTTCGTTCTCCCACTGAATTTGAAAAGTTCCACATCCTTCTTAGAGGTAAGTTTATTTATAAAGATTGTTAGAATTTTTGGAAAGGGGTATGAAACCGAAAATCTTCCGGTTGTACCGTGATTTTTCCGATTTTTTCTTGCAAAGGCTTATAAAAAGTAAAAACAACGAGAAGGACATGGACGAACAGCAACTGCTGAAGATCTCATTGGTGTGCAGTATCTTGGGAGTTGGCATCCTCTTTTTCTTTACCCAAAGCTTCAATCCTCAAACATGGGCATCAACAGACGAACAAGGTATTGAAGGTCTCGTGAAAATGACAGGGGATATTATAAGCGTGAATGCTCACGATAAGGTTACTTTTGTAACCATAAAAACGATGCAAGATGTTCCTCTCATCTTGTTTGGTGCATCAAAGAATAACCTTACGAAAGGAATGCACATTGAAGTGCTGGGAAAAAGGGATGAACAACAAGGAAAGCAGGGCCTGATTGTAGAAGAGTTAAAGATCAGAAAGAAGGATTAAAACTCAAAGTCGTCTAAGATTTCTGAAGCAGCTTTTTCTCCCAAGCGAATGAGCTCAGCAGTACGGGAAAAATCATTTACGGCAACATCAACATTCTGGCAGCTAATCAAGATAATACGGCGATCGTGGCAGCGTGCAATCTCATTGAGCAAGCTTTTCCGAAACATAATGTGGAATGCGTGGCGTGTAACATCAAAAATCCCCTCAAAATTGAACATGCGCTTCGTGTTGGAAGAATCAAGCACAATAATCGTGTCGCAGCCGAGGTCAACAGCTTTTTTGACCCCGTTTGAAGTACTTACTCCACCGTCAAGGTAATGGATGCCGTCAATGGAATAGGGGGGATACAACGGAGGAATGGCGCAGCTTGCCATGACCGCATCGATGATATTTCCCTTGTTAAAGAAGATAGAGTCTCCATCAGACAATCGCGTTGCATTTATGTACAAGGGGATGGCACAGTCTTCAAAATGTTCCTTTTTCATGACCCGCTGTAAAATTTCTTTTAGATTAATGTTTTTAGACATTGACTCTGCCTTAAAGAGCTTAAAAAAGAGAGAGAAATTTCGAGGAAACAACAGACGCCGTGAAACATGAAGCCAGATTTCTTCCAGCTCATCAGCAGTGCCTCCTGAAGCAACAAATGCACCATTGATAGAACCAATACTCGTGCCGATAATAAGATCAGGCATTATTTTTTTGAGGATAACCTTCATAGCTCCGACTTCAAGAGCACCCCGAGCACCGCCCCCTGAGAGCACCATTCCAATTTTATGTGCACCCGGTTGCTGAGAAGATTGCTCCCGGGGAAGAAGATTGGAGTAGAGGGATGCTGATGAAGAAAAGATGCCTTCAAGTGGTGAATCTATACTATCTGCAACCTCTTTTTCCATCACCATCTTGAGTCATCGCTTCGAAATAG
>DUFX01000022.1:0-6950 GCA_013331695.1 Candidatus Woesearchaeota archaeon | reverse complement strand
TCCCGAGGGCGCCGAAACCGTGTTTCCTGAACTGTCAGAAACTTCGGTGTCTTGAGAACCACAGCCAACCAGAAAAATCAAGACTACAATAAAAAGAGTGTATACGACGAGATTTTTGATACCGTTATGACTCATAGATACTCACCCTGCCTCTTCTGTTTTGCTAACCTCTCTTAAGCCATGAAAAGGCAGTTCTTGTTTAAAAAGTTTACGTTGCGCTCAGGAAGAACAGGGGTAAAAAGCAAGGTCTTTATAGAGGGGGCCTTGGAGGGTCAAGGTAGACTGTTTGAGCACAAAGCCAGGAACTGAAAGACAGTTATGAGGGCCAGGAATGGCTTTAATGGTTTTAAGAAACACCATCAGTGCTTTTTTGTCTTTTGCCTTCTTCACCCGCACTAAAGTTATGTGGCTCATGAAGCGTTCTTCTTTGGGAAACAGCCCCTTCAATGAGCCATCGATCGCCTGTTGGAGCTCGCCTACTCCCTGCCCGGCAAGTTGGATCCAAATAATACGAATATGATCCCCCGAATCCTCTGAAAAAATACCCACGTCTCCCAGATGAACATCAAAACGCTTGAACGCTAGGGTTTTCAGTTTTTCTTGTACTGCTTGAACTTGCTCAGGACTAATTTCACCAAGAAACTTCAGCGTCAGATGCAGATGTTCAGGAGCAGTGTATTTGCCCCCTACAAGATTCTGTTTTTTGATGAGTGTTTGGATGCGCTGGATTTCTTCGATTGATTCTTGGGGAAGATCGATGGCAATGAAGCAACGGATTTTTTGGATCTTTTCAGTCATAAAGAAAAAGGAAGCCGCTGACTTTAAAAAATTTGTTAAGAAAGAGTTGAGAAAGACAACCTTTAATAACAAAGAAAAAATTTGAGGACATATGCACGAAAAACGTCATCGCAGTATTGCAAAAGCAGTCAGCTGGAGAATTGTTGGAACGATTATCACGATGCTTCTGGTGCTGATTATGACAGGAAAATGGCAGCTTTCTGTGGGCATTGGATTTTTTGAACTGATCAGCAAATCACTCATTTATTATATCCATGAACGTGCATGGAATAGGATTCATTGGGGGAAAGAAGCAACAAAGACTGAAAAGGACCAAGAAAAGAAATGATCAAAGATGGCGATACATCTCCACCATAACACAGCGTATACTGCTGCAAAACANNTCTTAGAACTTCTTTCTTTTTGAGTAACAATCTCTACAATACACTGGCTTTCCGTCTGCTGGTTTAAAAGGAACTTCGCATTCCTTTCCACAGTCAGAGCAGGTAGCCTTAAACATTTGGCGTGGGCCGAAATCTCTTCGAAATCCACCACCGCCACCGCGGTTAAAGTCTCCCATTGTTATTTCCTCCTAACTGATATAACAGAAAACATCAAGCGAAAACGTCAAAGTTTTTGGCTTTTCAGTTTTGCACTTTTCAGCTTTCTGTAATCTTTTGCCTCTAAGGGGGCACGGTCCCTTTATAAAACTTGCGGTTTGTTGGCAAATTGCCGACCCTTGGGACTGTATCAGGATTTCATCAAAGGCGAGCGTATGACGTTCACAAACCAAAGGGTGTTTGAGACAATTAAGAAGATCCCTATCCCGTACACAAACGTAAGATTACCGATGTACGGAACAAGATACTCTCCAATAAGGGGGATATTCAGCTCAAAAAAGAAGTCAATAAATCCAAGCATCAGAATTGCATCAACGATATTGTGCACAATGGCAAGCAAGGTAAAAGCGATGTGCTCATCAGGGTCTTTGATTTCATTCACAATATCAAAGAGGATGAAGAGTAAAAAGAGGATTGAACCAATTTCAAGGAGAAACTCGGCATAGGGGATAGCAAGTGTTCCTTCATAGCCAAGAACAAGCACGCCCATAAGAATTCCAACAATACAATCTTCGTATTCTAAGAGTGCTTTCATGCATCCTCTTTTGGGCGTTCGCATTTAAAAAGATTGTTGAGATATAAGCTGTATAAATGTGCACCGAAATTTTTCCGAATCAACCGTGATATTTCCGAAAAGAGTATATCAAATCCGGAAAAACTACTAACTCAACCGGAAATCTTCCGATTGCGTCGTGATTTCTCCGATTTTTTCTTGTGAAGGTTTATGAATTCTGATTTTCAAAGAAGAATGAAGAGGGATATCATGTTCATCGAAATTCTTATTGCATTGGTCATCGGAATCTGCTGCGGTATCGTCACGGGTCTTGTTCCCGGTGTCCACATCAATCTCGTAGCGACCATGCTTGTTTCAGTCTCACCGTTCTTGTTGAAATATACGAATCCTCTTGTCTTGTGTGTCTTCATTATCAGCATGAGTGTCACTCACACCTTCCTTGATGCCCTTCCTTCCATCTTTCTTGGTGCTCCAGAAAGTGCCAACGCACTCGGTGTTCTTCCCGGCCATCGCTATCTCCTTAAAGGGTTAGGATTCATGGCAGTAAAACTAACCATCATCGGAAGCTTTGGAGCAGTACTCTCGAGCATCATCCTCTTTCCGTTGTTCATTCCTGTCGTCGAATATGGCTATGTATATCTTGAAAAAATGATGGCCTGGATTTTGATCAGTGTTATTCTATTTATGATCCTCCGCGACAAGCATAAAATCTGGGCAGTGCTAGTCTTTCTCTTGTCAGGAGTTTTTGGTCTCGTCGTATTCAGCATGCCCAAACTCAAAGATCCGATGTTGCCTATGCTTTCTGGACTATTTGGTGTTGCAACACTGTTGATGAGTTTGAATGACAAGAACACTATTCCTGAACAGCAGATGTCAACCGATATTCAGCTCAAGAAAGGGATGATGCTTCGTGCGCTCAGTTCAGGAACGATCTCAGGATTTATTACTGCAACCATGCCAGGACTGGGAGCTTCAACAGCTGCAGTCATCAGCATGCAACTCCCGGGCTCACGCAAGTTAGGAGATCATGGTTTTATGATTTTGATGGGGAGTATCGGCACAGCTAATTTTATTTTGAGTATGGTCACGTTGTGGGTTTTGAACCGGGCAAGAAATGGAAGCATTATTGCGGTGCAGAAATTATTGCCGGAGGTCAACGGCATGACGATTCTGATATTTCTGTGCACCACGCTCATTGCAGGATGTGCAGGAGTGATGCTGACGCTCTATTTTGGAAGATTGTTTACCCAGCTGATCAACAAAATCAATTACCGACTGCTCGTTTGGGGTGTCATCGGTTTTGTCGTGGTGCTGGTTTTTGTNNCATGCAATGGGATGCTTATTGTTGCCGGTGGTGCTGTATTTTTTGATGGGCTAATTTCAACCCATCTTCTTCCGCATCTTGGTTAATGCAATATAATCTTCTTTTGTTCCGGATCCACCCTTACACTTCGCTTCTAAGGCTTCTAATTCTGTTCTCTGTTCTTTGTATCTTCGTTCCAATTCTTTTTTACTTTGTGCCATACAGATCCCTAATCATTTTTAGTATATAAAATTAACGACATTTATGAGAAGGGCGGGAAATTCATTTCGCCTTATTCCTTCCCCTCGTTCTCACTTTCTCGTATCGCTCAAAAACGAGTTGATGCTGGGGATTTATCTCTGCATACGCAATCTTCACGTTTTCAAAACATTCCTTGAAGATTTTGTGGTGCTTGGATTCCAGCGCACGCTCCAATAAGTGAAGATCAACAGCTTTATCTTCAACCTTATCTGAAATTTTGCTCAATCCAAAATCAATAAAATGGATCTTCTGCGTTTCTTTGCATCGAATCATATTCGACGTCGTTAAATCGCCGTGGATAATATCTTTCATGTGCAGTTCTGCAACACGTCTGCCGATTTCACGGCTGTACAGCACATGGTTTTCTTCCAGAATATCTTTTACCTTATCGCCTTCAATGTACTGCATGTGAATTTCAGTCTCTCGATCGTTCAGATGCTGAAGGTTCGGAGCAGGAAAACCAAGGGTTTGCAGGGTTTGCAGAATTTTTGCTTCTCTCCGGGTTCTGAATTGACGCAGGGATTTGTCGAGCATCGGGTGGCGGTAGGTTTTTTCAACACGCTTTTTGACAATGAACGAGCCGGCGCTACCATCTTTATGCGGGTGTTTTTCAATGACTGCTTCTGCACCGGTGTCGAGGATCGTAACTGCCATGAAATAAGAAGAAGAACAAAGAACTATAAATCTTTATCGAAAATGCTTTGCATTTGTGTTATCGTAAAATTGCACCAAGTGCATCTTCACTGCAGCTCTACTTTCGTCCCAATCGCCTGTCCGGGCATACCGCGTTCAAACAGCACACGCAAGGCTCCTTTGTTGCCGTGAGGCGATCTCACTTCACCCGTAATCAGCTTTGCTTCTTTACCCGGACTTTTCCAGGTAACCTTTTTGCCCACCCATTTTTGGGCCTTTTCTCGGTTGTCCACACCTACAACAAGGACAATCATCTGATTATCGTCCTGGGTGCTTTTTCCACGCTTGTAGTTTGCAATAAGACCTTCCATACCCCTGCACACAAAAGCAGGTATTTATATAGTTTCTCATCGGGTCCTCTTGTTTCGTAGAAATGACCAAAAGTATATACTAACTACCTAGATCCCTATATCAATATATCTTTCCGTAAGATTTATATACCCCTAAAGAGGTGGAAGGGAGAGAGGTGTTGTGATGAAAAGAATCTTGACCGTCTCTACGCTGGCAGTACTTATCCTTCTCATGTTTATTCTCAGTGCTTGCACACAAACGATCGTTGAACCATCGGATAATCAATCAGGAGAGAAAACCAAGAAGTTCATCAAAGATAAGGATGGTTTTGAAATTAAAGATCAGGGAGCGGAGGAAGAGCAGGAAACTGAAGAACAAGAAGCAGAAGACGAAACCGAAGAACAGGAAACGACAACTGAGGAGCAGACAAAAACAACAGAAGAACAAGCTGAAGAAGCGAAAGACGAAGAGATTGAAGAAACCAACGAGACTGTTGAAGAGGAAAATGTTGAAACTGAAGAAGCAGTTGAAGAACAAGTTGAAGTTTTAGAAAATACAACAGAAAATATGACTGAGAATCAAACTGCACCCACTAATTCTTCATAAACTTTATATAGCCTCTATCCTAAGAAAAATCTATGCATACTCACCCTTATTCACATCCGTTTATGCACCAACACCAGCAGTATGATCATCCTAAAAAATCCGTGTTCTGGTGGTACCCGCCCCTTGTTATTCTGTATGCCATTTTCAATTTAGGTCTGGGCGTCGCAGTAACCATCCCGAAATATGGGGATATTCTCGCAGGCGCTGCTGTCGATATTACGATGGCTTGGCTCATATTCAATCTGGTTCTGCTCATTATCTTCATTGCAAAACACTACGAAGCCATTGCCTTGGTGCTTCCGATTTATTACTTGGTAGATTATGTGTTTTCAATGGGAATTGGAATGATTCTGAAAGTCGTCTATGGACTCAACTCGCTTGCAGGACAAACCTGGTTTATCGGTTTCACAGCAGTCTTTGCCATGTTTGAAATCGGATTTGCTCTGTATTTGATTTTTAGGAATGTGGGAAAAGAATAGGGAATGAGTAAAATAAGAATTAATAAGATAAAAGAATAGGAGAAAAAAGAGGTGTATTTATTTCAACTGAACGTGCTCAAAGGAGATTGAGTAATCGTGTATTCTTTAGTCTGACGTTTGCGCTACTGGTTCTTCTTTTGGTGCTGGGAAAATATGAGTCTCCCCCAACAGGGCTTGTGGTCATTCAAATTGGAGAAAAGGTCAGCGAAGAATTAGGCGTCATCAGCGAACAAAACAACGACGCGCTGAGAAGCTCAACGCTCCATACGGGTTTAGGAAAAACAACCGTACGGCAATTCCTCAACACCCAAACGCTTGCCGACGGCACGGCACTGCAAGGAGGACAGATCGTCCATGAAAGCAATGAACAAGGAGAAACAGGAACCTATCTCAAATATCAACAAAGCAATGTGATTTTTGAATACATGCTTCTTCCTGATGAAGGCATGAAAATTGAAGCAGATGGAAGAGGTCTTGAAGGAAAACGCCTGCAGATTCTTGGCCAGGATTTTGAGTTTACGCAAGCAAAATTTGACAAAGATGGAAATACGGTGCAGCTTGAACTCATTGCAGTTCCAACAAAAATTGAGCTCAGAGAGGGAGAAACAAAAATCTTTGAAACAGGAGCAGGTTCTGATGCGTTATCATGCAGTTTGACACCGCAGATTATTGCAGAAACCAATGTGGGAGATGCAAAAAAACCGGTCGTGCGTTTTGGAATTAAATGCCTCAAAAAAGCAACACAGGAAGTGATGTATGAGGGAATCTCTCCCATTGTTGAAGAAGACAAGATCTTTACACTTGGAGAAAACAAAGAACTCAAATTTGCAGCAACTGATATTCTGATTGATGAAGACGGAAAAGACTTGGTATATCTTGCAGTAGGAGCAAAAACAAACAGAATAAAACTCAAGGATTCCAACTATGAATCAAGCACATTCGAACGCGGTGTTGATGTCAACGGAGAAGATATCAGAAACGGACTGTTGGAAATCGGCGGAACAGAGGAAGACAACGGCAATATTCTGAATATCCACACCATCAGGTACCGTGTAGAAGCACAAGGACCACGAGGAGATGTCTATGTTCCGCAAGGACAAGGCCTCCGGAGTGCACTGAAACAACCGGACAGCATGCTTTCTCCTGCATGGGACATCCGCTTTGAAGGGCTTGAACCGAAGTCAAAACAACCAAGACTCAACGGAACAACAAGTGTACACTTCAACGCAAAAAACAGCAGATACAATCTTGAGTTTACCAACACCAAGGGTTCGTTCTATGAACTTCCCTTCTTGTATGTGGAAAGTGGAACCGTAGGATTGGGAAAAAGCAATGACCATAAACTCGTGCTTACCGAAGGCAGCGCATCGAATGACTTTGTGATCCGTGAAGGAGATTATTTTGCT
>DUFX01000017.1 GCA_013331695.1 Candidatus Woesearchaeota archaeon | reverse complement strand
CAAATTATATAAACCTTCCAGAAAGAGTATATAAAGGATAAAAAAGAAAAGAAGAAGATAAAGGAAAAAGAAAGAAGATGTGATTAAAGCCTTATTTCCCCAGTCCCAGCCACTTGTGAAGGCCGCACCAGCCGATAAAGCTTTCTACTAAGGCAACCCATCCCACAATCAATACTAGGATATTTGCCCAGCCAGCACCAAATTGTGGAGCCCAGGGTCCTAACCACCAGAACGCCAAAGCAAATCGCAGTACGCGATCAACAGCACCTAAATTTTGTTTCATGCGACACCTCTTTTTTGTCCATATTTGATGATGAAGGATTTAAAGATTTCTAAGCTAAATGCTGTAAGAAATGCACGAGTGCACGCACCGGAACTCCTGTTCCTCCTTTGCTGATCCAGCCCTTGTCTTCACTCGAAAATGCAGTTCCTGCAATATCTAAGTGGGCCCAGGGTGTTTTTCCAACAAATTCCCACAAGAATGCTGCTCCAGAAATCGAACCTGCTTCTCCTTTACCCTTTCCTACATTTTTAATATCAGCAACGTCGCTCTTCACATGCTCTTTATGGAAATCTAGGAGGGGAAGCTGCCACATCAGTTCATCGGTTTGTTTTCCTGCTTCCATAATCTTGTCCATCAATTCTTGATTATTTCCCATCACACCTGAAATTTCTTTTCCCAGCGCCACCACACAGGCTCCGGTGAGGGTTGCAATGTCAATAATTGCATCAGGCTTTGATTTCAAAGCATAATCAATCGCATCTCCTAAAATCAACCTTCCTTCTGCATCCGTATTTCCAATCTCCACATATTTTCCAGAGGCAGCCCGAACAATATCGCTCGGTCGAGAAGCGCTTCCGCTAATATGATTTTCAACACACGGAGCAATGCCAACAAGATTCACCGGAAGTTTGAGCTGTGCTGTCGCTTTCACAATACCAAACACTGCGGCTGCTCCCGACATATCATCTTTCATATCTTCAATATATCCGGTTGGTTTTAAGTTGACGCCTCCGGTATCAAAGCAGACGCCTTTTCCAACAATCGCATAGGTGGGTTTCCCCCGAGCGCCGTAATATTCAAGTTTGACGAGGGTTGGTTCGTTCTTGCTTCCCTGCGCAACGGCAAGGATCATGCCCATTTTTTCTTTTTTAATCTCGCTGAGATTCAGAATTTTGCATTTAATCTTGGTATTTCTTGACAGGTCTTTCGCAAACTTGGCCATGTACTCTGGCGTTACAATGTTGGCAGGCTTGTTAATCAATTCTCTGACCATGAGTACGTTTTCCGAAAGAACCACAGCAAGATCTGCACCGTCCTGCATTCGGTCCGTGTCAAATTCATTTTGAGGAATCAGCTGAAGACTTTCAATTTTGCTCTGATGGGTTTTTTCGTTGTCGTCTTTTTTATCGTTTTTTTCGTTATCGTCGTCTTTTTTGGTTTTATAGGTGTCAAACGTGTAGTTTCCTAAGAGGAATCCTTCAACAAGGGCTTGCGTTGCGCGGTCAAGAGGAATATTTTTGAGGCCGAGGCCAAAGCCAAGCACTGCAACATCTTTTGCATTTTTTCCAGTGAGATGCCGTGCAATGCTTCCTCCGAGCTTGCGGATTTTTTCAGTGGTCAACTCTGCACTTTTTCCCAGGCCTGCGAGGAGCACCCGATCTGCTCTCAAGCGTTTGTTCGTGAAGAACATACTGATACTCCCTTCTTTGGAGAGGTATGCATTATCTTCAAGCGCCTGACTGATTGCCCGTCCGAGAATATTATCAACTTTTCCTAAGTCTTCGTCGCTATTTTGAATGTCTGAGAAGAGGGGAATAACCAGCACGTGTGCTGCTTGTTTTTCAATATCACCTTTTTTGACGAATACTTTCATAGCTGAACACCTTCCATGAGATAGGATGTACGTCGAGATATAAGGTAAGTCGATAAGTCTTATCGGGTTGTTTAAGGCTTTATATAGTTTCTGCTGTTTTGTTATTTATAAAGAAGAAAAAATGCAAGAAAACTTTATAAAGTTTGATGAAGAAAGTATAATTCATGAAATTCGACGTAGGGTTTTGGATTGGTGCACTGTTCTTTCTCTTAATCGTTCTGTTATCTCTAAAACTCCTGGGCAAAGTTTAGGCGATTTTTTATGGGATTGAGAGATCTATCGAGACTCAATCGTGAGCATCCGGTAGTGTTTAGTCTGCTTATCATTTTTATTATTTCAATATTAGTTTATAACACTGTTCGTGATCTTGTAAATTATCTTCTTCCTTTTGATCCGTTCTGGATTCTTATCTTTTTAACGGTCATTGCGATCATGATCCTTCTCTACCTCTATGAAAAAGAGATACTCTAAATACTAGCTCTAAATGCTAGCAACATAATCCACGACCCCAATCCTTCACAACAATCTTTATAATCATCGCCCCTGTCCTGTTGTGCATGAAAGCTTCTGATTTAATCGTTGCATGCCTTGAAAACGAGGGTGTCAAATACATCTTTGGTCTTCCTGGCGAAGAAAATGAAGACCTCTTGTTCTCCTTAGAAAACTCATCCATTAAATTCATCCCAACGAGACACGAACAAGGTGCTGCCTTCATGGCTGATGTGTATGGAAGACTCACGGGCAAAGCAGGTGTCTGCCTCTCCACTTTGGGGCCAGGAGCAACCAATCTCATCACAGGAATCGCTGATGCCCACCTTGACAAGAGCCCCTTAGTAGCAATAACCGGCCAAGGAGACTCCCACCGGCTCCATAAAGAAAGCCATCAACTTCTGGATATTGTCAGCATGTTCAAACCCATCACTAAATGGAACACCACCATCAATGCACCCAAAATCATTCCTGAAGTGGTAAGAAAGGCATTCAAACTTGCAGAGATGGAAAAACCCGGAGCAACGCATTTTGAACTTCCCGAAAATATAGCAAAACTGGATGTTTCAGCAGAGCATGCTATTCCTATCCCTGCACAACGGGTGCGAAGATCTGCACCGGATTACAAAGCAATACAGGATGCCCTTGCGCTGCTCAAGCAGGCAAAAAAACCGTTGATTCTCGCAGGCAATGGGGCAATTCGAAAACTCGCTTCCAAACATTTGCGAGAATTTGTCCAGCAAACCCGCATTCCTGTTATTTCCACTTTTATGGGTAAAGGGGCAGTGAGCGATCGTGAACCCTANNATCGAAATTGTCTGCGACATTTCTGCAACGTTGTGGGAGCTCAACCAGATGACCAAGAAAGAACAGCTCATTTTTGATGATCAGTGGTATCTTCCTCTTCGTGAGCATCGAAAAAAAGACATTGAATCATATACCCTTGAGGAACATGCACCGTTTACGGTAGCAGGAACGCTCAACCTTCTGCGGGAGCTCATGCACGACGACGATATTCTTATTTCTGACGTCGGGGCGCATAAAATGTGGATTGCACGAAATTTTATGACGTACGAACCGAATACGTGCATTATTTCCAACGGATTAGCGAGCATGGGCATTGCAGTTCCGGGAGGATTCGCTGCAAAACTCGCCTGCCCTGACAAACGTGTCGTGGTGGGCGTCGGCGACGGTGGTTTTTTGATGAGCGCTTATGAAATTGAAACAGCAAAACGTATCGGAGTTGCCTATACTATTTTGATCTTTAATGATAATAATTACGGTCTCATTACCGCAAAACAGCGCCTGCGCGCAGGAAGAATCTTTGGAACCGAGTTAACGAATCCTGATTTTAAACGCTATGCAGAAAGCTTTGGCATTCGAGGGTATGCACCCCAAACACTGAGCGAACTCAAACAAAATTTAAAAGAAGCATTAGAAAGCAATGTATTGTGCATCATGGAAATAGGCATTGATCCGGCAGAAAACTTGAAATTAAGCAAAAAATTAGGACATCAAAATCACAGAGAATAAGCAGGTGTTTATTATGACGATTGCTTCCATCAATCCAACGACGAACAAAACAGAAAAAGTATTCAAGGAAATGACGCAAGAGGAAGTGCAAGCAATCATCGAACAGGTTCATACTGCATGGAACAGCTGGAAACACACAACCCTTGCAGAAAAAAAATCTTTCATGCTCAACGCAGGAAAAATCTTGCGCGATGATAAAACAAAATATGCCCGCATCATGACAATCGAGATGGGAAAACCCATCAAACAAGCAGAAGGTGAAATAGAAAAATGCGCGTTGGTCTGCGAATATTATGCTGAACATGCAGCATCCATTCTCAAAGAAGAAATCGTCCAGACGGATGCGAGTAAAAGCTATGTTCGCTTCGATCCCTTGGGGATTATACTCGCAATTATGCCCTGGAATTTTCCCTTCTGGCAAGTCTTTCGTTTTGCAGCTCCAGCATTGATGGCTGGCAACGTCGGCATCTTGAAGCATGCGTCGAATGTTCCGCAATGCGCGCTTGCTATTGAAGAGGTATTCAAAAAAGCAGGATTTCCCGACCATACATTTCGTACACTGCTGATCAGTTCAAAACATATTGATGCAGTCATAGCAGATCCTCGCGTTAAAGCCGTTACACTCACAGGAAGCGATCATGCAGGACGTGCAGTCGGTGCATGTGCAGGAAAACAAATCAAAAAAAGCGTGCTTGAATTGGGTGGTTCTGATCCGTTTATTGTGCTTGACGATTTCAATTTAGACGCAACCGTGGATGCTGCAGTCTATGCACGCCACATGAATAATGGACAGAGCTGCATTGCGTCAAAACGTTTTATTGTCGTTGAGCAGGTTGCTGATCGTTTTCTTGTTATGTTCAAACAAAAAGCATCTGCGTTAAAAATGGGTGATCCGCTTGACCCCAGCGTTGGCTTGGGCCCTCTTGCGCGGGAAGATTTAGCGATCCAGCTCGATCAGCAAGTAAAAAATGCCCTTGCACACGGAGCTACGCTTCTTTTGGGAGGGAAACGCAAAGGTGCTTTTTATGAACCCACCATTCTTACCAACATCAAGAAGGAGAATCCTGCATATGCTGAAGAATTCTTTGGTCCTGTTGCTTTGGTTTTTGTTGTACGCGATGCAGAAGAAGCGATACATGTTGCCAATGATACTCCTTTTGGTCTCGGAGCAAGCATCTGGACACGCGACACAAAAAAAGCAGAGGAGCTTGCACAGCAGATTGAAGCAGGATGCGTGTTTGTCAATGGATTTGTGAAGTCAGATCCTCGGCTTCCCTTTGGCGGTGTGAAGACATCAGGGTATGGCAGAGAGCTTTCCCATTACGGCATGAAAGAATTTGTGAATATCAAGACGGTGTGGATAAAATGAGTATTACCAGAATAAATCATGAATCTTGCTCAATACTTTTTCAAAGTTCTCTTTTCGCAAAGTTCCAACTTTCTTAAGAAGGAGAATTTTTTCAAGATAAACCATATTTTCTGGTTTGATGATGCTCTCTCTTGGAAAGAAGCCTTCTTCAAGATCGGCACTCGTGACTCGGACACCATAGAGATGTTTATCGATATTGGATGTAATTGCGCACACAATAACATCATCTGACGAATGATTAAAACTAGCGCTAGAAAGAACTAAGGCAGGTCTTCTCTTTTTCTCTTGGTGATTCGAAAAAGGAAATGGCACGATAAAAATATCCCTTTGTTTTACAGAAGTTAGTAGTTGTTCCATACTTCATCATCTATCGAATTATCCCAGACTTTTGCTAGGCTTTTTTCAGTAAGCATCAGCCAGCCCATCTTTTCTTTTGTGGTCATAGCAATCTCCTTATCTCCTCTTCCAACTCTTCTTTGCTTGGCAGATATACTTTATACTTCGATATAAATAGTTTATTCGTCATTCCCGTTATAGCATATTCTGCCCGTACCTTATCTTTTTCCGTGCATAGGATTATTCCAACAGGCTCACCATCCCCGGCTTTATTCAATTTCTTCTTAATATAATTGAGATAAAAGTTTATCTGTCCTGCATCTTCGTGCTTGAATTTTGCTGTTTTTAGTTCAATAACGATGTAACATTTCAGATAAATATTGTAAAATAACAAATCAATAGAGAAATGGTCATTGTCAATTGTAAATCTCTTTTGCCTCGCAACAAAACTAAAGCCCTGCCCTAGTTCTAGTAAAAAACTCTGTAAGTCATCAAGTATTTTTGTTTCAAGTTCTTTTTCTGTGTAATTTCCTTCGCTTAAATCAAGAAATTCAAGAACATAGGGGTCTTTAATCAACTCTTTAGTCGTTGATGGCATATTTCCCTTTTTTTCATACGCTATCAAAGCTTTCTTATCTTTGCTCATAAGCAGCCGTTCGTAATGTAATGAATAAACCTGCCGTTTCAAGTCTCTCACGCTCAAATTTTCAGAGATAGCATATTTCTCAAAATATCTTCTTTTTGTTTGATCAGTTATCTTGATGAGCTCACAATAATGAGTCCACGATAGCCTAAAGAATTCGTCAGTCACTGACTGACCAATCCTGTTTTTATAAATAGTATAGAACATCCTCATGTTTTTTAAAGCTGTAACACTAAACCCCCTTCCAAATTCTTTAATGAGCTCGTTAGACAAGTTTTCGAGAAGTCTTTCGCCATATTCTGCCCTTTTCTCGCCTTTCTGCTCTTCTTCAACAATTTTCTTTCCTATTTCATAATAGGCTTTCAGCATCTCGGTGTTTATGGTACTAAACACATTATATCTCGCTTTATGGATTACTGTTTTAATATCTCTGATAATATTTGCAAACCCGTTTCCCTCAACTCCTTTCTTTTTAGGTTGGTACACTTCCTGGTTTTTCAACCAGGTTTTTCTTTTTTCTTTCATGCACTTTTCTAGGATTTTATTTTTAATAAACCTTTGCAGAAAAAAACCGGAAAAATCACGACGGAAACGGAAGATTTTCGGTTGGGTTGGTGTTTTTTCCGGATTTGATATCCTTTTTTCGGAAGAATCACGGTTCAACCGGAAGAATTACGCTATTGCTTTATAGACTGTAAAAGACTGTTTTGATAAGGATAAAAATGAGCTCAAACTCACCATTATACTCCTTCATTTCTAAAAACGACCATATCCAGATCACAACCCGCCTTACCTAAACAATATCCCCATGAACTCTCTCGTTGCAGGGTATGCTGTTCAACTCGATAGCCTCGAAGACGCTCCATGATCTCATGTACACCACTTGATTCGGTAAGAACAACGCGTGGTTTAACTACCATAGTTCTATCAAATGCTCTTGTATAATCAAATTGAAGAAGTCGGTGGTCACCACATTCCTTTGAGACAAGAATATCTGCTTGATCAAATTGTGATGGTAAAAAATAAGTAGGATAGACTTTGCCAGGTTTTTTATCTTGTGGCCAATATCCTTCTCTTGCTCTTGCGAGTATACTGCCAAAGTTTTCTGTTTCATTCGCGGTAGGTTCTTCTCTGTCACGAACCGTGTTATAAGCAAAATACAGTGTTATTTTTTTTCGACCGTGAGGAGTTGGAACCGCAATATCCCATCGCGTAACGCTTGAATGGGGAATGTTAGATTGCCGCCATCCTTGCTTTGTATCGATTGTTCTTGTTATGTCTGTAAAAAGTCGAGGGTGATTTTTTGCAAGACCTGTTTCTATTCTTCTTACTGCATCTTGGTAACCTTGGTGCCCTTGATCTTTTTTATTAAAATCAAGCGGATCACACTCACCGATATCAGTAAAAATAAAACGAACATGCTTCACCGGTGTTTCGTAAAGTAAACGCACGCCGATTTCTAAAACATCCGTATCTGTTCCACTTCCTGGATAAAGAACGGTAACAGGATCAGGTAAGGGTTTTGGACCATGAGCTTGGTACGCGTCAGTAAAAAGAACGAGTGATTCGAGCGTATGTTCATTAAAGCTATACCTCGGTTTAATGAACGGTCTTTTTGTTTGCTGAGCGAAAACTGGAATGGGAAGAACGAATGCACCCAGAATGCCTACAAGACCAGCTGAACCTAAAGCAAGGACTTTTCTCCTGGTGGGATCAAACAGAGGCATGAGAACTACCTCACCCTCAAATCCTGCACAAAAGAAGAGTGTTCCCGTTCAGAACGTGTCAATGCGTAATCAACTTGGTTGATCTTCATAGCAAATCCTAAACCGACAAGATAATCAATGACAACAGCAACATTATTCTGGCTTAAGGCAATGGGCTCCGGCATGTACACACGAGGATGGATGAAACGTGAAGTCAATCCCTCGGGTCGCGGTTTTCCATTTGCTCGGAAATCTTTTCTTGCTTTTTTCGGGTTCCAATATTCAAAGGTTTCTACCCATCGTTGATAGACTGCGGGATTTTCAGCTGCCTCTATTCTTGCTTTCATATTGGGGTTGTTTCGGTCAGTAAAGTCATGCCCCTGAGTTACGAGATATAATGTTGTAAAAAGTCCTTTTCGATCTCTCACTACTGCGCCTTGTACAGGATACACTGCAAAATATCCACCTGTTTTTGCACGTACTGCAAATGCAAGTGCTTCTAATCCTTCAGCATCGTTTTCTGTACTTAGTGTAATGTGGGGTCCACGATTATCTCGTCCAAATCTGAGTTCATAGGATCTCTCCCCTTCTCTTGCTTCAAGCACTGCACCGACAAAGGTATCAGGAGCGAATCTGCTTGTTTGTAACTCATACAACAAAAGTTCTGCAAGAATAATGGGATCAGATTCAAAGACCCGTTCGACAGGTTCATACCCCGGTGGGGGGATAACGAGTTCATCAGGGATAGTATCGGCTAGGATATCAGTTATATCAACTGGCTCTCCTGAAACTGGTTCTAAATCCCTTCTTAAGGGTAGAGCTAACGCACTTCGCAAACCTTGGACTGCTCTCATGGAGTCTTCATGGCCTTCGTCCTTTATAAACCTTACGGTTGTTCGCCCCCGACTGGTGGGGAATTTCTGAAGAGAGAAGACTTTTCTATAAAGGCAAACTTAGCTGTCCGTTGCTTGCACATGGGTAAACAGGAAGTTCTGCACTTCTAGTAACCTGCATATGATAGATACGTTCCAACCCCTCAATAACATCTTTTTCTATGTCGGAAACTCTGTCCATGGGAACATAGATTTCTGGATGCATTGATCTAGCAAGCGTGATCAACGTTGGATTTCTTATGGTGCTCAAAAATTCAAGCATACTTGCTAATCGAGAATAATATGTTCTTCTTGGTAAATTTGGTTCGCAGGGTTCTCCTCGTCCAATACATTCCAACGCATCTAAATCAATATCAACGATAAGAGGAGCTTCACTGTTATTCAGCCTGTTCCGAACGTTTTCACGAGAAAAAGGTTTAGGAAGTGGGCGTGGAACAAGACTGTTTTCTGGGCGGATCCCGCACAACCAGCCATTTTCATCGCTTCTTACTAGAGCACGAGCACGTATCTCGTGTTCATCATCCTTAAAACAAGCAACCGGTTTTTTTCTTGGGTCGAAATGATAAATGGAATCAAGCAAACCAAAATAATCAGCAGCCCAGATAAAGGTATTAATACCAAGATGATACTTTGTATAAGAAACCATCAGCTCTCGTCTTCTTATTCGTGAATTGGGTATACCGTCCCGGAACATATCATCATGTGCATCAATGTGCAGAAGATGGGCTGGTTGTTTTCCTTCTAAATGGTGATACCAGAACGGAACCACATGATGATGCGGATCAACGACAGCAGTTGGAATGCCAGCTAGTTCAAGTTCTCGTTCTAAGAGCGAGCGATAATCAGGTTCTTGATGTTTGGAAAGATCCAGATCTTCACGTGTTTCACTCATAGAGATCCCTCAACACTTCCAAGACATCCCGCTGAATCGTATCAACAAGTCGAGGATCAACGTAAGGTATTCCTGGTGTTTGCGACCGAGCAATCGTTATTAAGGCGGGTCGATGAAGTCTTTGTAAAAGATCAAAGACATTTTGTAATCGTGTTTCATACGCTACAACCGATAAACGGGGTTCTTCAGGATATTGGTGGCATTGAATTGCATCGAGATCGATATCAAGAAGCAAAGGAGTTTGTGCATCTCTATTAATTCGTCTTTCTACTTGCGATAGGGCTGTTTTTTTCCAAGGGTAAAAAGGCGACCAACAAATGCCATGGTTCAGCTCGCCAAAAACTCCTGTTTTTGCGCTCATGCGTTCTTTGCCATTCATCCATGAAAACCTTGCCGGTTGATCTTCACGATAGACATCAATAAAGGATTCTCGAGGATCATAATGGTAGATCGATCGCAATAATCCAACATAATCAGCAGCACAGATAAAATTTTCGATATTAAGATACTTTCGTGTGTATGCGATCATCTCTTTAACCGTCGTTGGCTTTTTCCAAGAATCTTCAGATTCGCCTAGGATAACACCCATATCAGAATGTGCATCAATATGCAGGAGATGAGCTTTTCTGCCAGCAAGGTGATGGTGCCAGAAGGGAACAACACGGTGGTGAGGATCTACGATACCAACCGGTACACCTGCAATCTCCAGCTCTGCTTCTAATAAAGAGCGGTAGGTGTGATTGGTTGACTCTGGTTTTGTCGGTTCCGATACCGTTCTCGTTCCGTTTGTTTTTCCCATAGTTCTCAGCACTCAGCAAACTTACCCAATTCCAATTTACATAATCCCAAGCATTGCCTTAATCTCGTCGGTTGGCTTCCACGGCGGATCAAAGACGACTTCAATGTTCACCTTGTCTTTAGCAAGTCCAAACTGTTCAGTTAAAGCCGTGTGGATCATCTCCACTAAAATCTCGCCGTAGGGGCAAAGCGGCGTCGTAAACGTCATCCGAATGTCAATGCTTTTCTTTTTTTCGTCAATAACGGTATCATAAATCAAGCCAAGCGTCATGACATCAATGTGCAGTTCAGGATCATCGATGACTTTCAGTACTTCAATCACATGCTCCTGCGTCAGTGGTAAAATTTCAATATCGTCATTATTATCCGTATCACTATTCATGCGTATCCTCTTTAAGCAGTTCATATCCATGCTCTTCAAGCTCATGCGCTAATGCTGCTCCGCCCTTTTTCACAATCTTTCCACTTTTCATAATATACACTTCGTCAGGCATAATATATTTCAAGATTCGTGTATAGTGCGTAATTAACAAAACACCCATCTTGCTGCGATATGCATTGACGCCTTCTGAAACAGTTTTTAGAGCATCGATATCTAACCCTGAATCGGTCTCATCCAAAATTGCATACGATGGCTCAAGGATAGAGAGCTGAAGAATCTCCAGTCTTTTCTTTTCTCCACCGGAAAAACCAAAGTTTACTTGTCGTCGGGCAAATCCCTCATCCATCTTTAATAATTGCATTTTTTCTTTCAGTAACTTATAAAAATCAACCACACTTATTTTCTTGCCGGTCTTTGCCATATACGCCGTGCGCAAAAAGTGGGTGACTGAAACACCTTCAATCTCTGCAGGATACTGGAATGCCAAAAACAGCCCTTTCTTTGCACGTTCATGGGGTTTTGCAGCAGTAATGTCTTCGGCATCGAGATGGATGCTTCCTGAAGTAATTTGATATTTGGGATGCCCCATGAGTGAACTTGCAAGGGTGCTTTTTCCACTGCCATTCGGCCCCATCAATGCAATGACTTTTCCTTTTGAGAGGGAGAGGGATACACCTTTTACAATCTCATTGCCTTCTACATTCACTTTGAGGTTTTTAATTTCAAGTGCCATCGTTATCAACTCATTGAAGATTTTCTAAACCTTTAATAACTGTTCGCAAAGCTAATAAAGCACATCGAGAGCGCACAGGACCCAGAGGAACACCGATCATTTCCATAATCTCATCCCTGGTTATTTTTTTGATCTTGTCGAGAGTCATCTCTTGAAGTTTATCAGTCAACATCGAAGCAGATGCCTGGCTGATCGTGCATCCGTGGCCATCAAATTTGACATCCGTAATCTGATTATTTTTGATCATAAGATGCATCGTGACCATATCTCCGCACAAAGGATTATGTTCAGTGTGCGTAAGCGTTGTATTTGATAAGGTGCCTTTATGATGCGGATTACGATAATGATCGAGGATATTCTCTTTGTAGATCTGCTGTTCTTCAGTTAAGGGGCCTTCGCCGATTTGGTTGGGATTGATACTTTCTTTGCCGATCTGTTCTTTGATGGTCTCGGTTTTCATTTCAGTTTTCATTTTTTTAGAGCCGCTATGGTTTTTTTGAGTGCTTCAAGAGTTGTTTTCACATCCTCTTTCGTGTTATAAACAGCAAAACTCATTCGAGTTGATGCATCAATGCCTAATTTTTTGTGAAGAGGCATGGCGCAATGATGGCCTGCACGCACAGCAACACCATACTGATCAAGCCCTGTTGCCACATCATGCGGATGAAGATCTTTGACCGTAAACGCAATCAGTCCTGAACGTTTTGAACAATCTTTTGGACCTAAAATGGTAACCGAAGACAATTTTGAAAGTTCGGCATGGGCAAGTTTGATCAGATCTTTCTCTTGTTCTTGTGCTTTTTTTACATCATCACGCTGCATAAAATCAATCGCAGTTCCAAAAGCAATAACATCCGCAATATTCGGTGTTCCTGGTTCAAATTTATGAGGACTGTCAAGCCAGGTGCTTTTTTCAAAGGAAACAGAGGTAATCATTCCACCGCCAAAACTTGCTGGTTCAAGTTTGTCAAGCAGTGCTTTTTTTCCATACAGAACGCCAACGCCTGTTGGGCCATACATTTTATGGGCTGAAAAAACATAAAAGTCGCAATCAATCGATTTAACGTCAACAGCTAAGTGGGCAACTGCTTGAGCGCCGTCAACAACAATGCGTGCCTCTTTGTTTTTATTTCGGATTATCTTGATCAGTTCTCGAACAGGATTGATCACACCCAGCACATGCGAAACATGTACAAAACTCACGATTTTTGTTTTTTCACTGAGTTTTGCTTTGAGATCAGCAGGATCAATTTCATACTCCTGGTTCATGCCGACAACAACAAGCTTTGCGTTTCTTCGTTTGCACAATTGCTGCCAGGGAATCAAGTTGGAATGATGCTCCATTGCACTGATCATGACTTCATCATCAGGCTGAACAGAAGATTCAAGCATACAGGCAAGCATATTGATGCTGTCCGTTGTTCCTCTTGTAAAAACGATTTCTTCAGTGCTCGCACGGACAAAATCTGCAACTTTTTTTCGTGTCTGCTCATACAAGGCTGTTGCTTCTTCACCCAGCGTATGCACAACGCGATGCACATTTGCATTGGAAGTCGTGTAAAAATGCCGAAGTGCATCAAGCACCTGCTGAGGTTTTTGAGTCGTTGCACTACTATCGAGATAGATCAGTTGCTTGCCGTGCACATTCCGTTTCAGAATGGGGAATTCTTCTTTCATTTCTTTGGGTGCGGTCATGGTTCTCATCGTTCTACACCCGTTCAACAATCTGATGATGTATGGATGCTTTCACTTCTTCAGGAAGCTCATCGAGCATTGCAAGGAAAAATCCCTCAAGCATGGCACGTTTTGCTTCTTGGGGATCAATGCCTCGTGATTCCAAGTAAAAGAGCTTCTCATCGTTCAGATGCGTGATGCTTGATGCATGCGTACATTGGACTTCATTGTTTTCAATTTCCAAATTAGGAACTGCGTCAATCTCAGCTTCTTTGCTCAGCAGGAGAGTATCCTCTTTCTGTGCGCCTTTGCAGTTTCTGAATCCTTTTCGAATATTGATAAAACCGCGGTGCAGAGCTTTTGCTTTGTCGTTTAAGGCTCCGCGAACCTGCATCAAACTTGTTGTTTGATCAGCGAGATGATCTGTTGTTGAAACAAGATCAAGGCATTGCTCCTGTCTTCCAAAAAAGATGCCTGAAAATTTGCTTTGCGCTCCAACTCCGTTCAGCATCGTGCGTGTTCGTACACGGCTATATCCTGAACCAAGATTTGCTTCAAACCAATTACAGTGCGCATCTTTGCCGACACGTGCATATTTTCGTGCAAGATGCCAGGTGTTTTTATTGAGATTTTGATGGGTAACAAAGGTAAGGTGGGCATGATCGTGAACCATAACTTCGACGACGTGACTATGAAATGTTGTTTCCGGTGTTGCATGCTGCTCATCAACAATCATTGCCTTGCTTCCTTCTTCTGCAACAACAAGAATATGCTGGATATGGGCGCTGTCGGTTAGTTTTGTCGTCAAGAAAATGGGTTCTTTGACATCGGCTCCTTGGAGAATACGAACAACCACGAGATCGTGAAGATTTGCATAATGGAAGGCATCAATTTTATTTTTTTGTTCAGAGAGCGTACCGAGTAAACCGAGTAGTTCTTGAGGAGCATTGTCCATCGTATATATTCCAACAGGATCCGGTGCGGTGAAAGCGTACACATTTTGAATACTTACCTGATCAGGTAATTGATTGATCTCCTTGCCAAGAATTCCAATTCCATATTTTCTTGTTGGAAATGGGAGTGTCTCTAATGCAAGCTTACTATTCTCTTTCAATAGTTTCATCCCGTTTAATGTTGTCATGTTTTCACTAACCTACACTTCCTTCCATTTCAAGTTCAATCAATTTGTTCAGTTCAAGCGCATACTCAAGTGGAAGTGCTCGAATAACCGGTTCAATAAATCCTGCAACAATCATTTGTATTGCTTGTTCTTCACTTAATCCTCTGCTCTGGAGATAAAAGATAGACTCTTCACTAATTTTTCCAACCGAAGCTTCATGTGCAATATCGACTTCATTATTTTCAATTTTCATAAATGGATAGGTTTTAGAAGAAGAATGGTCGTCGATAATGAGTGCATCACAGGCAACACTCACTTTTGCATTCTTTGCATTTTTGGTTACTTTCACATACCCACGATAGGATGAGATCCCGCCGTCTTTGCTGATACTTTTTGAACGAATGGTCGAACTCGTGTTTGGAGCAACATGAATGACTTTTGATCCGGTATCTTGATGCTGTCCTTTTCCTGCAAATACCACACCGAGGCTGTCAGAACGTGCGCCTTCTCCGACGAGAACTGAACAGGGATAGAGCATCGTCACCCCGCTTCCCATATTCCCATTAATCCATTCCATAATCCCATTCTTCTCGACAATGGAGCGTTTCGTATTAAGATTATACGTATTTCTGCTCCAGTTTTCAACACTGCTGTATTTGACATGCGCTCCTTCGTAAACAAAAACTTCAACACAGCCGGCATGAAGCGAACTTTTTGCGTATTGAGGGGCGCTGCAACCTTCAATGTAATGCACTTCACTGTTTTTGTCAGCAATAATCAACGTATGTTCAAATTGACCGCCTTTGATAGCATTCATTCTAAAGTACGCCTGCAGAGGAATATTTACTTTAATACCGGGAGGAACGTAGATGAATGTACCGCCGCTCCAAACAGCTGCATGAAGCATGATAAATTTATGATCATTAACCGGGATACATTTGCTCATGAAATGTTTTTTAACAAGATCGGGGTATTTCTGTACTGCATCGTCCATGTTTAAGAAAATGACGCCTTTGTCTTCCCATTCTTTTTTGAGATTATGATAGACCACTTCACTGTCGTATTGTGCTCCTGCACCTGACAGCGATTTCCTCTCAGCTTCAGGGATACCAATCCGTTCAAAGGTTTTCTTAATATCAGCGGGAACTTCGTCCCAGGATCTGCTTTGTTTTGCATCAGGACGTACAAAATAGACTATTTCATCAAAATTGAGCTTGGAAAGATCAGGACCCCAGGTTGGAACAGGAGTTTCGGAAAACAATTTGAGTCCTTGCAATCGTTTTTGGAGCATCCATTCCGGTTCTTTCTTTTGTTTTGAAATTTCACGAACAAGCTCTTCGCTCAGTCCTGGTTTTGCAACAAAAACTGATTGGTCTTCGTTTGCATCGTCATAGATGGATCTATTAATGTTAAAATCTTTCATTTTCTCGACGTCACTCATCGGTGCTTGTTGTTCTGCTTTTGTAGATGTCATGCGATCACCTGCTGTATGACTCCGACTCTCTGCGAGGATTTCCGAAGTGCTTCAACACACTGTTTGACAATGTCAATCGTTCGTATGATATCTGCTTCTGTTGTTGCCTTTCCAAGCGTAAATCGTATGCTCCCTTGTGCAATTTCATAATCCTGCGTTACGGCAAGCAAAACATGCGAAGGCTCCATGTTTCCCGTGGTGCATGCTGCTCCTGTTGATGCGCAGATACCCTCCTTGTCGAGCAGTTCAAGCAAAGCAACAGCTTCAATACCCGGAAATGCAATATTCACATTGTTGACAACACGTAATGCTGAAAGAGGTTCTGGTCCATTCAGTTTTGTTCCTGAAATTTGAAGAAGGCCTTGCATGAGTTGTTTTTGCAAAAGATGGAGGCGCTGTTCCTCTTCTTCTCGTTCCTCTTGAATCAGTTCAAGTGCTTTGGCAAATCCAACAATACCTGCAACGTTTTCTGTTCCGCTTCGCAGACCAAATTCTTGACCACCGCCGTGCATGATGGGATCTATTTTGATAAAGGCTTTTTTATATAAAACTCCAACACCTTTTGGGCCATAGATCTTAGAGCCGTTCAGGCTCATCATATCAACACCCAATTCTGCGATATCGATGCAGAGTTGTCCTGCTTGGCAGGCATCGGTGTGAAAAGGAACATTTCTTGCCCGGGCAACCGGCGCTAATTCTTTGATACTGTTGATGGTTCCGATTTCGTTGTTTGCATACATCACCGTGACAAGGATCGTGTTGGAATGCTTATCCAGCTCTGCATTGAGAACATCGGGTTTCAGGAAGCCTTTTCCGTCGACAGGAAGATAGGAAATGGTGAATCCCTCTTTTTCAAGCTGTTTGCACGTTTCTAAAACTGCGTGGTGTTCAACTTGGGTTGTGATAATATGACCTTGACGCGCGCGTTTCGCAATACCTTGTATCGCGAGATTGATGCTTTCAGTTCCGCCTGCCGTAAAGATAATCTCATGAGGGCCACAACCCAAAATTTCTCCAATGCGTTTTCTTGCGTTTTCAACCAGCGCTTGCGCCTGTTTTCCGATTTGATTTGCAGAGCCTGGATTACCAAAGAGATGTTCGCATTGATCCATTGTTTCTTTCACTCTGGGATCAAGAGGAGTTGAAGCTGCATGGTCCAGATACGTGAGTTGTTTGTTCATGGTTTGATTAGCTATACTTTTTTTCTTCGGATTCTTGTGATTCTTGCCGTTCATATTTCGGAGCGCTGTCTCCGAGCGACATCATTTTATCAGCAACAGGATTATCTTGTTCTTTGACGCAGTTTTTTCCGCAACCGCGCCCGCAGCACGATACGGTTCCATTTTCGTGGTAGATAGGCATTTTCTCCGTGGTAGTTGTTAGATGATTTTCTTGTTCATTTTTTGATCGTGAATGTGAATGACATTCACGGGGCAGACTTCTGCTGCTTCATTGTTGAGTTCAAATTCTCCGTCGTCAAAATGTTCTTTTTTTGGCAGTGCTTTGATTTCTCCATTGACTTCTTTCATTTCCCAGTTGTTGGGATGAATGGCCGCACACGCAGAACATCCAATACAGTCGGGAATATTATGTTCAATGCGGTAGCGTGCTTGGGAAGTGGGTGTGATTGTGTGTGTGATGCTCGCATTGAGTTCTTCAAGCAAGGTTTTAGGATCAAGCCCATGCACAATCGCTCCTTGTTCAATATTTTCAAACTCTGAAGCACCGCAGCCCATGCAATGAAATCCTTTTGCTTTGAGGATCGGAACTACTTCAGGATNNATTAACGATAGGATGTATCTTCTACTCCAGTGAGGGGATTATAATTGCCACCGCGCTTATTGCGGTCGTAACTTGAGCTTGTGTTTCCGCGATTTTCTTCTCTTTGGTCATAGTTTTGCGCAGCTTCCTGCAAGATTTCTTTTTCATCATCGCTGACATACGCAGTGATCAGCTGAAGCGCGTGGTTGTTTTTCACCGCAATTTCAAATAAAGCACCTTGGCATTTTTTGCAGAAGAAAGAAGCATGCGTTCCAGGATCTGCGTTGCCTGCACCCTCTGCTCCTGCAACAGTTTCTACAGTATATTTTTGACCTCTCTGCTGACCTTGATGCTCTTCTTTTCGTTCATAGTTGGGATCTTTGTCGTGATCAGATGGATGAGGAAGTGAGGGGGGAATGTCCTTTTCAGCAATAGGAACAATATCTTTGATTTCCAAATCACCATGATGAGCTTCTTGGTGCTTGGCAAAAGCCAGTCTTTGAAAGCCTTCCATGACTTCTTGACGGCTGAGTTTCTCTTCAAGGCCCCATTCTTGGTGATCTTTGGGCTGGTTCGGGTCATTTCCATGACTGTGTTGTGTTGGTTGGGGGTGTTCTTTCATAGGAAAATCACAATCCTTAAATATTTGTTCAGTTTTATTGAACAATCTAAGGTAGTTGATCGAGTTTTATAAAGGTTTTGGAAAGAATAAGGACGTAGAAGATGTGTGGAGAAGGCTTAAAATGGTCAAAAACAACAGAAATAGGAATATTGAGAGGAGTATTGAACTCTTTAGTTTACAGGGAGAACTGAGAAGTATTCATGACCCCCTCCATGCGAGGATTCTTGAACTGCTCAAAGCAGGAAATGCAACCTTCAAAGAGCTTCATCAATCGTTGGGAAGGGCGAAGTCTACGGTTTCTCTGAAGATCAATGATCTGATCACTTTAGGTCTTATTGAAGAAACCATCTCTGCCACCGATAAACGAGTGAAATATTATACCCTCAAAGCAAAACAGGTGGGAAGAAATACCAAAGGAACCCCTGCCTTGTTTGAACAAAGTATTGCTAAACTCGACAAGTATGTGGATAACCCGTTTGAATTCACCAATGCGATGTTTCGTTCCGTGTGGTATTTGCTTGATTCATTCGGCGTTGATTCTCAGCATATGCTTGCCATTCTCGGAGAAGAAGTCGGAAAACAAGTTGCCAAGACGCTTCCCCACAAGAATCAGGATGCTCTGGTTAAAGCAATCATTGAATTATATAAAAAACATAAATTGGGCTACATCAAAATCGTGAAAGAAGAGCCGTTAACACTGCATTTGTTTGACTGCTACCAATGCGGAAACTTGAAAGAATATGAACGAAAATTGTGCGTGTTTGACAAATCACTCTTGCAAACGATCTTCACCGAAGCACTTGGCAAAACATGCACCTTGCATGAACTTGCCTGCGCTAAAGCAGGGAAGACGTACTGTGAGTATGAGATTAAAAGTTAGGTATATTCGCAAGCTAAATGTGGGTGCACAAGTAAATACGGATCTTGTCGAAAAAGAAAAAACTTTTTGAATAAGTTATGAAAGAGTACGTCTTGTGAAACTCATGAAAGAAGTGACGATTAGAAAAGTTGGAAATCAACTGAGAATTGTTCTACCAAAGGAACTCATTCATAGACAGCACTTGAAGGAGAATGATAAGGTTACGATTGTCATATTATAAAAAAGCCCATTCATTGAGCATAACTATATAAACAAAATGTTGATTGCAGTCTTCTCATGGGCTGATGGCGAAATCCGGTATCGCGCTCCGCTGGCAGTGGAGAGACTGCGGGTTCAAAAGGGGTTATGTGAACAATCCCGTGAAAGTCCCGCTCAGTCCATTCTTTCGTTGGTAAGGTTTATTAATCCCCTGTTTATAGCTTCTGAATATGACCTTTGCCGCACGATTAAACTACCCTGAACTTCGATTTCGATGCTATGTTCATAGCGCTGGATTTGAAGCAATATACGGAAAAAATATCCCTGCAGATAATCCTCTATGGACTCCTGCGTCAGCGTTCAATGCAGGAGACTATGCCAAAGAAGTTTTGGGAAGCTTAGATGGACGTGTTCATGGTGCTTTTGATTATTTTCTAGCAGTTGCTTGGGGTAACGAAGAATCAGGACAAAAAGTTCTTGATTTGTTTGGATTTAGTGGAATTCGGGATTGGCAAACAAGCAATCCTGATGTTACAGCATGGATATTTGCTGACGGAATCTATGTTTCACCACAACCACCTACTGTTTTAACATGCGGTGACACCCTTATCGTGCTCGGTGAAGAAGAAAAATATCGAAGAACAACTCCTGACCTTGAAACATACTTGCTTGGATCTCCCCATCTTGGCCCTCTTGAACCCACAACACAGATGCAATCACCCAATCCATTCCGTTGACCCGCAAAAAATGTGTAAATATTTTGTAAATTTTACATGTTGTTCGTATTTTGTTTTCTGAAAAACGCAACGTTTAAATACTAGCACCCCTCTTTGTTTTAAAAATTAAAAGTTGCATGATAAACACCGTATAACGACAGAAACACATGGATCCAAAAAAATTCTTATTTATTTCCATCGAAGGCTTGATCGGCGATATTGCCTGGCAAGTTCTTAAAGAAGGCCATCAGGTCAAGTATTATATCGAGAATGAGGAAGAAAAAGATATCAACGATGGTTTTGTACCGAAAGTCGACGATTGGAAAACAGAAGTTGAATGGGCTGATGTGATTGTATTCGATGATGTTCTCGGACAAGGCACCAAAGCAAAAAAACTGAGAGAACAGGGCAAAAAGGTCATTGGAGGAACTCCCTACACCGACAAATTAGAAGATGACCGTGCTTTTGGGCAAGAAGAACTCAAAAAAGCAGGTATTCCCATTATTCCCTATAAAGATTTTACTTCTTTTGATGATGCGATGGAGTTTGTCAAGCAGAATCCAGGAAGATATGTGATCAAACCCAGTGGAGAAGCACAAAATATCAAGGGATTGCTGTTTATTGGCGAAGAAGAGGATGGAAAAGACGTTATGCAAGTCCTGAATGACTACAAAAAAGCGTGGTCAAAGAAGATCCCAGTTTTCCAGCTTCAGAAAAGAGTCCAGGGTGTAGAAGTTGCGGTCGGCGCATTCTTTAATGGAAAGGAGTTTATGCATCCCATCAATGTTAATTTTGAACATAAGAAGCTGTTTCCAGGAAATTTAGGGCCTTCCACAGGAGAAATGGGAACTGCGATGTTCTGGTCAGAACCCAATAGAATTTTCAATCTCACACTCAAGAAGATAGAATCCAAACTTGCTGAAGAAGGCTACGTAGGTTATATAGACATTAACTGTATTGTCAACAGCGCAGGTATTTATCCGCTGGAATTTACTTCACGCTTTGGATATCCCTGCATTAGTATTCAACAGGAAGGTATGATTACCCCCATGGGAGAGTTCTTGCATGACCTTGCACAGGGCCACAAGCCAAAATTGCGGGTAAAAAGTGGTTTTCAAGTCGGTGTTCGCATTGTTGTCCCTCCCTTTCCTTTTAGAGATAAGAAAACCTTTGAAGTCAAATCCAAAGACTCGGTGGTCTACTTCAAAAAACGCAATGGAATGGAGGGTATTCACATTGAAGATGTCAAACAGGTTAATGATGAGTGGATGGTAACTGGAACAACAGGAGTTGTGCTCATTGTCTGCGGTTCTGGACAAACCATGAGGCAGGCGATTAACCAAGCGTACGCACGTATCAAGAATATTCTTATTCCCCACATGTATTATAGAACGGATATTGGAGAACGCTGGTTTGAAGACAGCGATAAACTCCATACGTGGGGATATTTGAGNNCATGGAAAAAGAGGCCCAAAAGAAGCTCCAGCATCTCTATCGGAAGTTGAAGATCCTCAAGAAGACCTTTCTTGGCTATCCCTGTGATGCAAAGTTTGATTATTCACCTCTGTACAAGTTTCTCGAATTCCCCATCAACAATGTAGGTGATCCGTTTGAACCTTCGACGTATCGTCTGCAAACCAAAGACTTTGAACGCGAAGTTCTCAAATTTTTTGCAGATCTCTTTCACATCAAATCCTATTGGGGCTATGTGACCAATGGCGGAACAGAGGGAAATCTCTATGGTCTGTATCTTGCGAGAGAACTCCATCCCAAAGCAACGGTCTTTTTTTCTGAACACACGCATTACAGCATCAAGAAAAATGTGCATCTTCTTGGCATGAAATCCTGCATGGTCAAATCCCAGCGCAACGGCGAGATCGATTATACAGATTTTGAAGATAAGGTCAAAATGCATCGAGAAGCTATTGTGGTTGCAAACATCGGAACCACGATGATGGGCGCCATCGACAACGTGCGTCTCTTGGCAAAAATTCTTGAACGCCACCATATTCGCTCGTATATCCATGCAGATGCAGCATTGTACGGTATGGTGCTTCCTTTCCTTCCTCAAAACGAACAAAAAGAGAAACTCTTTGATTTCAGAACAAAGCTCAACAGCATTGCTGTAAGCGGGCATAAATTTGCTGGTTCTCCTATTCCCTGTGGTATTGTCATCGTAAGAAAGCATCTTGCTCAGAAACTCCAGACATATATCGAATATATTGACGCGCACGATACGACGCTCTCAGGGTCACGCGATGCTTTTACCCCCCTTATCTTTTGGTATCGCATCAAAACCATCGGTCTGCATGGATTCAAGAAACAAGTTGCCTATTGCACTGAGCTTGCTGACTTTCTTGTGAAAGAATTGAATAAGATCGGATGGCCGGATGTCATGCAAAGTTCTATTACAGTGAGCTTCAGGCGGCCTTCGGAAAAGATCATCAAAAAATGGGAGCTTGCGACACAAAAAGATATTGCACATGTAATCTGTTTACCGCATGAGACTAAGGAGCAGCTGCATCGGTTTATGGAAGATCTAAAGAAAGAGATGAAGTGAAGAGAGATAAAGCAATTAAGTATCCAAGAGAAATCTTTATATAAACTCAAAGATGAATCATGCTTACCGCACAGCCCGGACTGATCGCTTGCTCTGGGAAAGAGTGTGTAGAAGATACCTCTGTTGTGTCTGTTTCATTCACCATAGAAGACTGGACATACCTCTTGTATGGAGCTCCAGCACAATACGTGCATCTTCCCAACGTGAACAATCCGCCAAACCACAAGAGCAGAATGCCTACGAATTCAAACTTGCCGAGTGTTCACAAGCGTGTCCAGAGGGCTGTGGGTTTCTTCTTGTCTTTTTTAGCGTTAGTTCTATTAGTTCTTCATAAGAAGATCAGGATAATCAGAAAACAAACCATCCGCCTTCCAGCGCTTGAACTTCTCAACAAGATTCGTTCCATTCACCGTCCAAACAAGAACCTTGACGCCGTTGTTGTGCAAGGCTTCAACCTGACGTTGTGTAAGAAATACTCCTGAAATATGGACGGAGTATAAAGGAATAGTTTTGATAAGACTTCGGATGTTGGTAGGCAGTTTTTTGCAGATCAGGCCCAGTTTAACCTTGGGACTGTAATCATGAAACCGCTTCAAGCGGTCAGCATCAAACGACGAGATGATGAAATCGCTATACAACCAACCCTTTTCCTGCACATACTGTTCAATCAATCGCCCGACAAATTTTTCAGTGTTCTCTCCTTTTAATTCAATATTGATTTTGACGTGGCGGTTCACGCAGTCAAAGACCTCTTGTAGTGTGGGGATATGCTGGGGCTTTCCATCCTTTCCCACATCAAACTTTTTGAGTTCGCTCAGTTCATAGTCTTTCAGAAAACCTGCATTTCTCTGCCCGGTCATACGGTCAAGTTTTTCATCGTGAAACACGACTACTTCACTGTCTTTGGAGAGTCGCACATCGAGCTCGATCATGTCAGCATCCATTGCGATGGCTTTACGAAACGCGCGAAGCGTGTTTTCTGGTTCGTATCCGGATGCACCGCGATGGGCAGCTTTGAGCATGGAAACCTTGGCCGTTTCTGCATATAAAAAGATTTCTTTAAATATACAAGATAGTAGTTTGAGATACCTTTTTATTCTCCTGGCTCTCCCGCAAGGATATGATTGATACAGCCCATTCCACTGCAGTTTTGGAAGATATACAACTTGAACCCCAAGAACTTCAAGCACTCATCCATCGCGCAGACACAATCTTCAAAGCACATTTTCCTCAAACCGTCTGCTTTGAACGAGCCATCTTCTTCAGCTGGGGATGCACGATTGGAGACTGTACGTTCTGCTATATGAGCACCCAGCCCAAAGACAAGCCTCCGCGCGAAACCAAGAGGAGCAGTGAATCGATTCTTGCTGAGTTTATCATCGCAAAACAGCTCGGCTGGGACATTGGATTCTTTACAGGAGGCATTGGCGTTTTAAAACCCGATGAACAAGAGCAGCTCTTAAAAACAGCATCAGAAATTATTGGAGAAAAAATCTGGCTGTCTGTCGGGCCTGTTGCAAAACCCCTGCTTCAAAAATATTTGCCATACATTAAAGGTGTCGTTGGCTCTACGGAGACGATCAATCCTGAACTCCACAAAATTGTCTGCCCTTCTAAACCGCTTGCTCCGTATGAGCGCATGTTTGAAGCTGCAAAAGAATTGAACTTAAAACGGGCTATGACCTTTATTGTTGGCATGGGAGAAACGCATGATGACTTGAAGTTGTTGATTGACTTTATTAAAAAGTATCAGATCCACAAAATCCATATCTACAGCTTGATTCCGCAGAAGGGAACCATGTTTGAAAACGCTTCGATTCCCACAGCAGAAGATCAGGCCTGGTGGATCGCAAACTTGAGGATTGCATTTCCAGAGTTGGATATTCAATGCGGAATTTGGGAGGACAGGATTGCATACCTTCCGTTACTCCTCACGTCAGGAGCAAATTCATTTTCAAAATTTCGAGCATTGAACTTGTTTGGAACCAAACTTGCAGATGATGTTGAATTTCAAGCAACGTTAACCGGACGCAGTTTTGTGGGAACGTTAACCAAACTTCCTGACAAAACCGATGAAAATTGGAATCAAGAAGTGGATCGGCTGAGCCTTGATCAGGATATGAAAGAGCGCATTCGAGTCAAATTGTTTCAGTATCTGAATCAGATGAGGAAGAATCTCAATCAAAAAAGCCAGCCTAAAAGCGAAATTAAAAAACAGGGGATGATTGATGAACTGCATCATCCATAAGGTTCCGAATGGAAAGTTGCTCAAAGTATTTCTCGACGTCAAAGAGGGCAGGATTGACACGATTAAAATAACCGGCGATTTCTTTGTACATCCTGAAGAGGCGATTGAGGAGCTCGAAAAGCACTTGTGTGGTGTTGGTATTGCTGATATTGAACAGGTAGTGCACGCCTTTTTTGAACAAAGGGACGTTGAGATGGTGGGATTGACTGAAGAGAGTTTGATTCAGGTATTGAAGGATGGTTCTCGAACATGAA
>DUFX01000038.1 GCA_013331695.1 Candidatus Woesearchaeota archaeon | reverse complement strand
AAAGTTGTTGAATTAGTCCAGCGCTACAAGAACGTGAAAGCGTCTTTTATTGCAGAGACCTTTGTTTCAACGCCCACAACCATTAAACGGAAAGAAAAGATTGATGTGGAACCCACTGATGCACAGTTTGAAGAAATTATTGCTGCGCTGGATCAAGGAAAAATTGCAAAGGATTCGGTGTATAATCTCTTGTGTGATTTGGGAAGGAAAGGAACGATGAACTTTGACAAATACATGCTTCTTTCTGATGAAACCATCAACCACGAGCTTGAAGCCATTCTGAAAGAATCCCAAGGACTTGCTTTTAACGCCATCCTTGGCAAAGCAATGGGAAAACTCAAGGGCAAAGCAGATGCGCAGAAGGTAATTGAGCTTTTAAAGCAGTTAACCAGCTGATGTATAATGATGCTCCATCCGAGTTTGTTTTAAATTTTTCATTTTCTTTTTACTTTCTCTTTCAACCACAACCACTTGCTCACCCACAGCATGCCTTCGTCAGCGAGGTAAAACGGTGTTGAGAACGGGCTTTCGTTTTGATCATACACTTCGAGAAAGGTTTGGTGTTTCTCTATAAGTTTGCTGTACTGCTCGAGATGCACTCGAAAACGTTTTTGGTCATATTTCTTCAGCACATCGAGATAACATAATCCGAGATGCATCCAGATGCTGTTCGTTTCATAATTTTTTACCAGCAATTCAGAAAAGAACCACTGTTCATCTTTTTCTCGTTGCGCCGTATACTTGAGAGGCCAAGGTGCTGTTAATCCCGTTCGTTCCATTGCTTCAACACAGCTTCTTAATTTCTTTGTGTCAGAACAGACGCCTGTCCAAAACGGAAACACCTGTGCATCACCCACAACGATTGCTCTTTTGTTCAGATCATCATAAAAATACGTTCCATTCCAAAACGTGTGTTCAATATGCTTTTGCAGTTTTTTGTTGTTCCAAGGAATGGTGAGCTTTAATCGTCTGCACGTTTCACCTAAGAAATACACCATACAGTTGTCATAACATGAAGATCTTCGTTTTGCGTAGTCCCGCATTCCTGAAAAAACACGATCTGCACGAACAAGTCCGGTATGAGAATCAACAACCTTCTGATAATACTCCTTTATCCTTTCTTCAAAGAATGTTCTGTTTTCCTCAACGAGAAACGATGCTTGTGCAGCATTAATACGGTGTAAGAACCACGGGAGCGAATCGCTTGCAAACGAAAAGCAATCAATCGGAACTCCTGATGGTGTGATGGTGGTCGTGATCGTGTTCGCTTTTTTGAAAGCGTTAAGTGCATATCGTACGGTCAAAACAACCTTCTCTCGATATCCTAACTGCACCAGTGCCTCCGCACAGATTCCAAAATCACGTGTCCAGAACTCTGCGAAGTTGCGCGTGCTTGTTTGGAAGTATCTTCCATTCCAGCAATTCTGAATAATGGCACGTGCAATCTGTTCAGGAGTTCCCTGGTATAGTCTAAACCCCCTGTATTTTGCTTTCCATGAAGCAAGGAAGATGCGGAGGCCTTCACGAAGGTGAGTCAGCGTTAGCATAGCACAGAAGAGAGGCAAACAGCTTTATATGTTTAGTCCGTCAACTTTAAAAAGACCATCAAACCGAAAGGGTGCATGGCAAGTTCCAAGCTCTCCAAGTGGAATCTGAAAGACCTTCTCAAAAAACCCGGAGATGCAGATCATGAAATCACCAAGCTTCTTGATCTTGTCAAAAAAATTGAATCATATCAACCCCAATTCACTCCTTCTGTTTCTGTTGAAACCTTCAAAACTATGATTCAGCTTATCGAACAGCTTGCTTTAGAATCCGAATGTGTCAAATTATACAGCCAGCTCTGGTTTGCAGAAGATATGCAAAATCAACAAGCTCTTGCGCTCAAATCAAAACTGGAAACCTTAGGAACTGACATGGAAAATCGTTTGTTATTTTTTAGCCAAACCTGGAAGCGATTTCCTGAAAAAGATGCAGAACGCCTCATCAAAGCGCTCCCGCAGTATGCATACTATCTCAGAAAATTACACCAGTACAAAAAATACATGCTGAGCAACGAAGAAGAACGCATCATCAACATTAAGGATCTTACCGGTTCCAACACGGTGGTGACGGTCTACGAAATGCTCACTTCAGGATTCACTTTTGACTTCAACGGAAAAAAAATTACACAGGAAGAACTCTTTCATTACGCACGTGATCCTGATCCTAAAAAGCGTGAAGGAGCGTATAAGGCACTCTATGCTGTTTTTCAAGAACACAGCGCCCTGCTTGGAGAAATCTACAAAGCGTTAGCGCTGGATTGGAACAAGGAATTTGTTGAACTCAGAAAATATTCCTCATCTATTGCCGTGCGGAACTTCGGCCATGACATCCAGGACAGCACCGTGGAAACGCTCCTCAACGTCTGTAAAAAAAATCAGAAGCTCTTTCAAAACTATTTTGAGATCAAATCAAAAAAATATAAGATTCCCTTCAATCGCTATCATCTCTATGCTCCGCCCAAAATGTCGCCATTCAAGATGGCCTATCCTGATGCAGTGAAGCTTGTTTTAGATGCGTATCAATCCTTTTCTCCTGTTTTCAGAACTGGTGCTGAAAAAATCCTTCACGAGCATCATATAGATAGTGAAGTGCGTAAAAACAAATCAACCGGAGCGTTTTGTGCAGGAGAAAGCCCTGCCATTACCCCTTATATTCTCCTGAGTTACACCGGAGACTTGCACAGTATCAATACGCTTGCCCATGAACTAGGTCATGGCATTCATCATCTGTTGTCGTCAAAACAAAATGTCTTGTATGTCAGTGCAGTGCTTCCCTTGGCAGAGACTGCTTCGATCTTTGGAGAACTGCTCTTGATGGATCACGTCAAAAAACTGAATCCAAAACTTGCACAAGAACTCCTTGTTCTTGAGTTGGATGGCTTTTATGGATCTATTGGAAGGCAGGCAGGGTTTGTCGCATTTGAAAAAGAAGCACATCGGATGGTGCTTGAACATGCTTCAACTGAAGATCTTGCAAAGCAGTATTCCAAGATGCTGAAACAGCATTTTGGTAACATGGAAATTCCTGATTGCTTCCGGTGGGAGTGGCTATACATCAACCACATCTTCACGGTTCCCTTTTATTGCTATGCCTACAGCTTTGGAAATCTGCTCGCACTTTCCTTGTATGCGCAATACAAGAAGCACACAGGAAAAGAACGGGACCAAATTGTTGACAAGATTATTCATCTCCTTTCCCAAGGAAGCAATGCTTCTCCTGAACAGCTCGTTGCAGATATCGGTTTTGATATTACTCAAGAAAGCTTCTGGCAGGCAGGATTTGATGTGATTAAAGAGATGGTGGAAGCATTACAGGACTAACTCATTACAGGACTCATCACAAACGGAAGGGTTTTTATATCTCTTCTTTATCCCCTTGCCTATGTTACCCGTTCCTCACGATCACCCCGCCGCAGCGATGTTCAGGGCAGTAAGCCGTGAACCACTTGTTCGCAACTATTTAGGTCGCCTTTTTCTTCATCATCATGATACCTACCAGCATAGCTCTCGCGTGGGTATCTTAAGCGTGTACCTTGGTTGTGTGAACCGCGTTCCTGAAGACCATCTTCGTCTTTTAGCGTATGCCGGAGCATTGCATGACGTTGGAAAATTGCATCTTCCTGCTGTATTACTCAATAAACCTGGTGAGTTGAATGAAGAGGATATGGCACAACTCAGACATCATCCCCGTTTTGGTTTTCTTGAGCTGAGTTTTTTTGATCCTGAGTTATGGGGCATCATGAATATCAACTGGACGGGTATCCTCGCCAGAATTTCTTAACGATTGACTATTCTGCTAAAGCAGAGGGCCGGTCTCGAGATCCACGTGTTACACTTCTTGCTCAAATGGTTGCAGTAGCCGATATGTTTGACGGCCTGCGCAACAAACGAGCATACAAACCGGCCTATGCTCTTGCTGAGACTGAAGAAAAAATGCGAAAACAATTTACGGGTGATCATCAGTTTATTGATCAGCTTGTTCGACCTTCTTTCAACTAAAAACTACGCCGCAGCTCGGATTACCACATAAGAACCTAGGTTCTTATCATCTCCTAACTGGGATTTTCTCGCTAACGCTCGAAAATCAGACTACGAAAACTACGCCGCGACCCGGACCCACAAAAACGCTTCTGCGTTTTTGGGGCGTCAAAAATCGAAGATTTTTGACTGTTTGAACCGAGATATACTCACTTCGCTCTGCTCGTTCGTAATCTCGTTTCAAATCTCCACAGACGAATTCATTGTGCTGCGTTGCAGCTTTCATGTACGCCGCAGCTCGGATTTGAACCGAGACATCCTTTCGGAAACCGGTTCTCGCGAATCAACATTCGTTGATGTTCGAGACCAGCGCAATACCGGGTTATGCGACTGCGGCAAATTTATTTGACGCAGTCGCGGCCAGAAATGGAACATTTCAGTGCATGCGACTGCGGCAATGTTATTATGGTATTACTATAAACGGACCTGATGAGATTTGAACTCACGAGAACCAACTTACTGCTCAAGCAACCGTATTGCTTGGTAGGAGGTTGGTGCCCTATCTGCCCTGCCCCATCTTGGCTCTCCAAAGGGAACATCCAGGCTAGGCGACAGGTCCGTGCTTACTGATAGGCCTAAAAAGAGTACTTTTAAATATTTTCGCCTTTCTTGAGGCTCTATGCCCATCCCGTACACCCTCAAGCACCTTCTGCAAGACTTTGTTGTAGAAGAGCTTTCGCTCATGCCTGAACAAGCAGAAGGTCCGTATACCTATGGGAAGCTCAAAAAACACAACCTCACTACGCTTCAAGCAATCCAAATCCTTTCCAAAGGAACGCGCATCCGCCTCAAGGATTTTGGCTATGCAGGAAATAAGGACAAGAAAGCTATCACTACTCAGCTTATTTCTGTAAAAATCAGATATCCTGACCAGCTTGAGCGCCTGCAAAAATTTCAAGATCCTCGTATAGACCTTACTTTTGTAGGGAAAGGAAATGAGCATATCCGGCTCGGTCGATTAGAAGGAAACCAATTTTGTATTATTGTGCGAAACCTGGATCATCAGCCATGCATGTTTACTAAAATCCCCAACCTTTTTGGCCCTCAACGTTTTTCACAGAACAATGCTCAGATTGGGCGTTTCATTGTCAAAAAGCAATTTGCTGATGCAGCAAAACTGATGGACGATCCTGCGGTGCAACGGTTTCTTGCAAAGCATCCTGACGAACCGATCGCAGCAATACAGTGTCTGCCTAAGCGTTTGATGGCTTTGTATGTGCATGCCTATCAATCGCTTTTATTTAATGAGATGGTGCACACGTATCTCAAGTGGCATTCGTTTGCTGATGTTGAAAATGTCGAGCTTCCTTTGATTGGTTTTGGGATGGATGAGCTTGCTGATGCAAGCGTCAAAAAAATGGTTGATGCAGTTCTGCAGAAAGAAGGCATAAGCGAGCGTGATTTTATTATCCGCCAGATTCCTGAGTTAAGTGCAGAGGGAGGTTCTCGATCGTTGTTCTTGGAAGTGAAAAATCTTGTGGTAAGCGAGCTCGAAGATGACGAGTGTTTTCCCGGGAAAAAGAAATGTGTACTCTCGTTTACCCTGTCAAAAGGCTGTTATGCTACGGTTGTGATTGATTTCCTTTTTAATACAGAACCAACGGTGTCGGAAGCAGAAGGGTGCATGTGTCCTTGATTTGCACGCTATCTTTAATCGAGAATACTTCTGATCTGCTCAAAGATCTCTTCGGGGCTTCCTGATGCATCAATATCTTGAAGAAGACTCTTCTTTTTATAATACTCAATCAACGGTGCTGTTTCTTTCTTATACGTTGCAAGCCTTTGTTTAACAACCTCTGGTTTCTGATCATCGCGCTTGTACAGTTCTCCTCCCTCCTTATCGCATTTTCCAGAAACTTTGGGAGGAATATTGAATTCATGAAACATCATTCCGCAGGTTCTGCACGTTAATCTTCCTCCAATGCGCTGGAGGATAATCTTTTCAGGAGCAGTAAAGTTGAGAACGTGATCAATCGTAATGGTGCTTTTGCTCAGCGCATCTGCTTGGGGTATGGTTCTTGGAAATCCGTCCAAAACAAAACCCTTTTTGCAGTCTTTTTGCTTGATGCGGTCTTTGAGCATACTGATGGTGATCTCATCCGGGACGAGTTTTCCGGAATCCATAAACGTTTTTGCTTGTTTTCCAAGGGCTGTTTCTTTTTTGAGATGCTCGCGAAACATATCTCCTGTTGAAATGTGGGGGAGCTTGTATTGCTGAGCAATTTCTTTTGCCATCGTTCCTTTTCCTGTCCCTGGCGGCCCCAACAAAATGATGTTCATGTTTTTCCCCGTTGTCCTGCTTTTATCTTCATCTTCTTATCCCAGATACCCCATCGGTTCGTATCCTTTCGTTTCAGCTTTCCATGATTCTACCAGTTTTTTGGTAATACTAATCATCTGTTCCTGAACTCCACCTTTTTTTATCCATGCTTCATACACGGTTTGAATGAACTCTGTTTCTTTTTTCTCAGAGGGATCAAGACTGATGAGATTTGCCTGCCGTGCAAAAATCATGAGTTTCTTAAACAAGTCAAGCATACGGTCTTTTTCTTCATCAGTAAACATTTTACACTCTTCAAGATCAATAACCTTCGTTTCAGGCTGGAGAATCGCATTCAACTGCATGGCAAGATGCTCGAGTTTTTCTTCAATCTTTTTTCGCACCGTACGCAACGGATGCTTGCCGTCGCTCGCATCTTCAATTTCAAAGTAGGTGTCAAGCTCTTCAAAAGAAGGAAGGCTGTACTTTTTCTGGACTTTTTCGTATTCTTTCTTGAAGTCGTGGTCTTCTTTTTCCTTTTTATCTTCCTTTTCTGCCATATTTTTACAACCTTCCCTGTTAACAATCATAAATAAAATAAGCCTCTGGCGAGAGTTGCACTCGCGACCTCCTGATTGCTTCTCAGCGTTCATACTTCAGCTTAAAGCTTGTGCTTAAGCTGTTCAAGCTGCTACAAGTCAGGTGCAATAGCTACTATGCTACAGAGGCGTATCTCTCGGTTTTAAGACTTTCATTTATAAAGGTTGTGGGGTGCCCAGGTGCTCTTCCGCACCTTCTTACTATCTCTTAATACCCTTTCACTTGGTACCCGAATGGCTTGTAGAAGATCTCGGATTCTGCTCCAAAGTGTTTGAGTTCAAGGAATTGCTTCAAGAAGCGCTGGACAAAATAGGTGTCATTTCTTGCCTGGTTCTTGACCATATCCTTTCTTCGAGCCCAGATACGATGAACATACAGATCTCGAATATGTTTCAGGAACCAATGTTCTGCCCACTCGCCTTTGGGGTCAATAATCACATCTGTTTCAATAACAATTTGGATTTCTCCTTTATACGCTCTGACTTTTCTTCCTTCCCACATCAATTCTTTTTCTTTCAAGAATCGGCAGTGGGCGGTAATATCCATCTGAATTTTATAGAACGGGCTCCTTTCATGTTTTTTGAAGGTTCTCCACCAAAACCAGACTGAGCTGTTTTCCCGCGGATTGCTTGTTTCTTTCATCATATAAAAATTTTCCATATACCGCATAAACTTTCGTTTGATGTATCCTTTGTCAACCAGCACTTCAATCAGTGATCGATAGAAATCTTTCAAGACAAAGGTTCCTAAATACTTTACTTCAGTGTGTAANNCAAGAGATTGTTGGCAAGTATTTTAGTGGTAACTTCTGCTCTCCTTCCCTTTGTGGTATGGGCTTTCAATGCATTCCCCTACTTTCAGCATGTAATTAACATTTTCAACCCTATTTCTCTTTCTATAAATCTTTTTTTGGGAAATTTTTCATCAATTTACGACGGATTCTTCCTTTTCTTGCTCCTTTGCGGACAGAGGCGATACTTCGAATGCCCTGTTCCTCCAGCCATTCATGGAAAAGTTCTGATTCGCCTTTCTTGTCATAAACAAAAGTTGTTGGTTTTTCCCTCACTTTTTTCCACAGTGACTGAAGCATTTTAAGTTCGTCTTTTCGCAAAAGACGAAGTTCCCAGCCAAGAATAAACTGTTTCCATACCCATAGCTCTAATCTGGCAAATCCTCGACGAGAAACGATCCCATTACTCGCTTTATGTAATGAGGGCTTGCTCTTTTTGTTTGTAAGTCAGTCATATCAGCTGTTGCCACACTTCGTACGTTTTCGAGCTATGTTTATGCCAAAATTGGGGCAAGCCCAATTTGCGGAATTGCTTCCGCAACAAATTTATATCTCTTTTCTAATCTACTGCCATTGTGGGTACCTTCCCCTCACCTCTGTTTTGGTGATATAAAACAAGGTGGGGAAACCAACTATATCAACTTTTCAATAACGCCAGGAGTCGAAGTTCTTGAAGCAGTCGTTGCGCGCTCCTTTCTTGTTTTCACAGAATTTACAGAATTCATCGTAGTGGTTATTAACATCGTCGTTGCCAAGTCTGCAGTTTTTGCTGAATTCCAAGATTGATTTGTACCTACCTGACTTGATCCTGCACTCGTCTCCGTCAGTACCCCATATACCGTATCCATCCTTGGTATCATTTATAAACGTGTCAGACCGGCTCCGCGGTTTCGACTCACCGGGTTTCAATGTAAAGGTCGTGCTTATCCACCCCTGCCTGTTCGCAGTATAGGTAAACAAAACCTCGCTGAAAATTGCTTTAGGGTTAGGAATACTGCACCGAGTTCCACTCATCGACCCATGTTTCTGTAGCTCATTCGTCTTCACAGATTCCTGTAGCGTATTCGCCCATAACGCTAAATACCTTCCATCCCACCCTTTCTTGTTTTTCCTTCCCTCCCTGTTGGCATGCCAATTACTATTTCTATTTTTAAATTCTACATAAGGAACTTTCAAGGTGAGTCCAACACCAGGATCATTAATATAAAGAACTTGTTGCTCATCATTATAACCAATAACGAGTTCGTAATGAGACTGTATATGAATAATAACTGGTATTCCGTTACGAACGTAATACATAAACTCGTTAAAACGTTCTTCAGAAACTAAACCCGTATTCGCGTCAAAATTTGAAGACACACTTGGCACATTAAAATGTAATTCCTCCCTTAGATACTCCTTGAGAACACCCTGATGAGTTTCCTCATACGCTTTTGGCCAGATACAATCTTTCACATCTGTTTTTTCTGGATGAGCTTTTTTATAGGCAGGAACTCGTTGACAAAGTCTTTGACCGATTATTATTTGAGTTTTATCAGTATGCTTACCCAACAACTTCAAAGCCATTTCAATATTAGTGGGGGCACATAGATTTTGAGCGATGTTGGTCGATTGCTTTATTGGTTGAAGTAAACAATAACCATCAAAACAACTAAAACCAGGTTCACACTCATTAATCAACATATAATCTCGCTTATTAACACAAGTCTCGCCCCTTTTCCTTGACTGTGCGTTGGCCTGAGGAGGAGGTTGCTGTCCTTTAACACATCGACCAATCGAACACCAAAAACCC
>DUFX01000081.1 GCA_013331695.1 Candidatus Woesearchaeota archaeon | reverse complement strand
CATTCTGCCCCGACAATCACTAAATCCAGGGTTTCCATGACCGGTTTGATTTTGACTTGAAATCCTACACGAGAACCGGGTTTGTAGATGCTCTCCAAATTTTTTGCAATCAACCCTTCTTCTCCGCTTTGGACAGCTGAATCGTAGAACGCTTGTGCTTTTTTGAGATCTCCTGTCACCAGCTGTTTTGCAAGCCTCAGTTTTTTCGGCTGTTCTTTGACGATTTTCTCAAGCAGTTTTCTTCGCTCCTGGTACGGGGTGTTCATCAGATTTTCGTTTTGATGCTCGTTTCCGTACACCAGGACGTCAAACACATTCAGTTCAACAGGAAAATCATGCGCCATTTGCTCAATGTTATATTTTCTTTTGATACGCTGGGAGATGTTTTGAAAGGGAAGATAGCGTCCTGTTTTTGCGTCATACCCTACTGCTTCACTGTCCAGGACAACCACCTCAGCTTTGATACCCTCTTTAATGTATTTCACAACTTCAGGGAACTGTTTGGAAACATTTTCCAACCTTCTCGTGAAGAGCCAGATCTGGTCGCCTTTTTTGTGGACGAGCAGGCGAAATCCGTCGTATTTGAATTCAAAGGCTGCAGGTTTTCCCACCATCTCAAAGGCTTCTTCCATATCTTTTGCTTTTTGGCAGAGCATGACTTTGGTGGGATTTCCGATGGTTAAGGTTATTTTTTTCAGTCCTCCAAGACCTTTTTCTTTTGCCTGTACTGCAACATAACCCCAATCAGTGGTGAGGTCATACGCTTTTTGTGCTGAGGCAAGGAGTGCGTTGTATTGTTCTCGATTTTCAGGTTCAATGCTCTTTGCTTCTTGGTTGTAGTTGATTTTGACTTCTTGGTTAAAGAAGGCCCAGACAATAGCATCTCTGAGGGTTCCATCTCCAACACCAACACGCAAATCTTCAAGCACGGTTCTGACAATATAGCGTGCTTCTCCAGGTGTTGCCTGGCTCAGCAGTTCTGCAATGAGCTTGACTTTTTTATCTACCGTTCCTTCCCCCTCCATTTCAGCAAGCTTTTGGAGGTTTTCAAAGACTTTTTTGACGGTTAAGACAGAGCTTGCCAGGGTTTGCTGTCTCTTTTTTCCGCAGAGCTCTTCGATCGTCACTCCTAAGTCTCCTGTTTTTTTCCATTCCTTTTCGATTTTGGTTTGTTCAACTCCGGTTGCCACATTGATGGCTTTGAGGATGAGTTTTGAAGCTACGCCTATTTTTTCTTCTGATGCTGCAAGGAATAGTCTTCCTTGAAGAAGCAGGCAGATGCGGGAGAGTTCTTCGTTGGGAATCTCTTTGAGAAATACCGAGATCAGGTGTGTTTTTTCCAGTCGTTTGCTGGTTTTTTCAAGCTTCTGGTATAGTTCAGCAAGTTCAAGGTAGCGCATACTGCATGAGTCGGTGTTGTATTATTTAAAGGTTTACGCAGTTTCCGATTCAGGTTTCTATCCCATTTTCCCAACCGTTTTTATCACAACCCCATCACAACCTTTATTAATCAAGATCGCTCTGGTCCTCGTTGATCCGCTATGGTTGAAGACTTCATCCGTGTCCTGGATATTATCAAAAAACGAAGGAGCATCCGCAAGTACAAAGACATCCCTATTCCTTGGGATAAGATCCAAAACATTCTTCAAGCAGGACAATATGCTCCGAATGCAGGAAATCTGCAGGACACAAAGTTTATTGTTGTAACCGATCGAGGAACGATCCACAACATTGCCAAAGCCTGCATCAGTCAGGTCTGGATCGAAACTGCTCCAGTTGTCATTGTCATCCTCGGAATTCCTGAACGTACGATGCAGTACTACGGCGAAGCAGGAAGCAAGTATGTCATTGAGAATGCAGCTGCCGCGGCAGAAAATATGCTCATTCAAGCAACTGCAGAAGGCCTCGGTTCCTGCTGGGTAAGTGCATTTGACGAGTTTATGCTGAGAACTGCATTGAGGATGCCTGAACGGGCGCTTCCACAAATTGTTGTTACCCTCGGCTATGCTGACGAAGAAGTTCCGGTGCCTCCCCGCACGGTGCTGGAAAGTATGGTGTTCCTCCAGCGCTATGCAAACAGGATGAGAAATCCGAATGTTACACTTTGGAATTGGAGTTTGCAGATGGAGGAGTTTGCACAGGATGCTAAAGTTGGAGCTAAGCGATACGCTCGTATTCTAAAGGAGAAAATCAAGGATAAGTTCGGCGATAAGGGGGAGAAGAAATAGAGAAGAACTCAATTCATTTGATTAATCTCTTCTCAATCTCTTTTCTTAATACATTGATGTGCAATTCAAAGTTTAACTTCAATAATTTCCAGTCGTCATATTTCAGCAATTGTCCTCTATAGTTGATTGCATTTCTTTTTAGTCTGATTGTTTCAAGGAATTCCCAATCGAGTTCTAGTTCTGCATATTTAAAACAAAGGTACGCATTTTTGCATTGGTGATTATCTGCTTCAATTCCATCAAATAAGAGATAAGCTTCAATGAGCCCTCTCAGTGATTCATAATAATCTCTGAAGACAAATGTCCAATCGATGCTTTCTTTTGGAATATCTTTTGATTTGTTGTTGATAAATTCCAGCCCTTTTTCTGCTACGATCTTGAGTGCTTTGATAAGCTCAATATCTGCAAACTTTTCCTTTATATTTCCTGTGCTTATGCAGAGTTTGTATGTTTTATCAAGATTATCTATGCTGGTTTTCATTTACGCAACCTCGGCAATATCTTGTATTCTTCCTTTTATGATATACCCATTTATGATGTTTCTGATAAGTCCTGTTTTGACTTCTTCTATTTCTTTTTTGTTTTGGAAGATGTGCAATTCTATTTTTTTACGGAGTTTAAGTTCATAAACTGTTTTATCGAAATCCAAAATATCTCCGAAAATAAAAATGTCTATATCTGAGTCTTTGTACCAATCTCCTTGTATCATGCTTCCAAAAAGGATGATGGTCTTAGCTGTTTTAAGAGATAGCAGTTTTGGAATAAGTCCGCTTTTATGAAATTGTTCTAAAGCATAAACTCTTTTTAGAGAATAATAAACCGGATTGTTCGTTCCAACAGTGTAATACGGAAACTTCCCTTTTTCTTTAGCGTATCTGAGTAGTCCTTCAGACACGTATTTTTTTAGCCATTTATTTACTGCTAATTTTGTTACTTTTGCTTCTCTTCCCATCTCTTCAAAATGCCATTCTTTCAAAGGACTGTTTTCTAAAATAAGCTTTAATACATTTTCTTCTTTACTTGGAGTTGCCATAATTAGTATAACTGAGATATACTATTTAAATGTTTCGCTTAAAAATGAAAGAAGGAGTATCTTCCAATCGACAAAACGTTCTACTCAACAAAAGATACACAAAGAAAATAACTCCCCGGAAAATACCCCGGGGCTGGGCTTATGCCTTCATGGAGTTAAGGTTTGGGGGTGGTTAACAAATGAAGGCAAGAAATAAAGATAATAAGATGCCTAAAAAAATTCAAATGCTCCTGCTGTTTTAGCGGAGCATTTCAATNNGGTGAAATCCTTGCTCCCCAGATGACGTTTGCATCAGGATCCATTGCTTCAGTGATAAGTTCACCGACGCGGTTGATCTCGTCAAGCGTTAAGTCTGGTCCGCCGTGGATGTGGATAATCGCACCGGTTGCACCTTGGTAGCTGATGTCAAGCAGAGGGTTGCTGAGCGCTCCTCGCACTGCTTCATCAACTTTGTTGGAAGTGTCAGATGCACCTACACCGATTGCTGCAACGCCTCCATCCGTCATGATGGTGCGCACGTCTGCATAGTCGAGGTTGACCAAACTTGGAATTGCAATAGTTTCTACAATTCCTTTGATCATGGTTGAGATCAACTCGTTTGCAACAGCAAATGCCTGTTGTACGGGAAGGTTTCCTGCAATGCTGACCAGCCGGTTGTTGTCGATAACAATAACAGTGTCAGAGACTTGTCGGAGTTGCTGGAGTCCAAATTCAGCCTTGTCAATTCTTGCCCGCTCAATTTTGAACGGCATGGTGACAGTTCCGATAACAATGCTTCCGTTGTCTTTTGCAACTTTTGCAATAACAGATGCTGCTCCTGTTCCGGTTCCTCCTCCGAGGCCTGCACAGATAAAGACCATGTCCGCATCTTTGAGATGCTCTTTAATGGTTGAGATTGATTCTTTTGCAGCTTCAGCTCCTTTATTGGGGAAGCCTCCACATCCAAGTCCTCGGGTAAGATCTTTTCCAATCAAGAATTTCTTATCCGAATCCGTGATTCCCAGATGTTGAGCATCGGTATTCACCGCGATGATCTCAGCTCCTTGAATTCCTTTCTTGTAGAGCCAGTTCACCATATTGTTTCCTGCTCCGCCTACACCAATAACTCTGATGTTCGCGTTCATCTGCGAGATGTCGATTTGTTGTTTCTCTTCCCTTTGTTTATTCAGGGTGTTTTGCACGATAAAATCCATAGTTCCTACCCCCTTGCCTCTTTTTTGATTGTTTTCTTTCGCCCTTCTTGTGTGTTTGAATGGGACGTTTTTGGGTTGGTTTATTTTTGAGCGATAAAGTACAAGCTACCATAATCAGCATAATCTTTTTATAGTAGTCAATACTCTACTACTCTTAGAAGTCACTCGCCAAATAAGTGATTTCCCAAGTCGCCAAACTTGTGATGATCACTGCCTTCAAATCACGCGTTCGCCAAAACGCTGATTTCTTATTTTTCTTATCACTCTTTTATAAATATATCATATAAATTTATTGTTGTATTACAAACTATATGTTGCAGTATATAGATGACTTTTTTGTGATCCTTTTTATGCTTTTTGTCGTCGATAACACGCTTTTTTGGCTTTTTCATTTTTTGAACGGTTTTCTTCACGTCCCAAAAACCTTGCTTTTTAACTGATTTTGACAAGGTGCACTCGAAAGTAGTAAATGCAAAGGTATAAAAATGGGTTTATGCAGGATAATTGCATGGTATTATATTTGATCGGCATAGGCTTAAGTGATGAACAAGATATCACCCTCAAAGGCTTTGAAGCAATCAAAAAGGCTGAAAAGGTGTATTTGGAATATTATACCTCTCGCTTGCAGGTAGAGCCAGCCAAGCTGGAAGCCTTTTATGGCAAGAAGATCATGGTGTGCAATCGCGAGCTGGTTGAACAACGTGCCGAAGAAACTATCCTTGCAGATGCACAACATCATGATGTCGCCTTTCTCGTAATCGGCGATGTAATGGGAGCAACAACCCACAGCGATCTCATATTGCGGGCAAAGGAGAAGAAGATTTCGGTTATCATCATCAATAATACATCAATCATCAATGCCATAGGAAATACCGGACTCGAGCTCTATAAATTTGGCAAGACGATTTCGATTGTTTTTCCACAGAAAAATTATGCTCCAGAAACGTGTTATGATGTGATCAAGCAGAATCAATCTATCGGTGCACACACACTCTGTCTTCTGGATATTCACACAGATGAAAAACAGGGAACAGATGTGAAATGTATGACCATCAACGAAGGATTACAGCTTTTGTTGAACATTGAAAAAAAGAGAAAAGAAAACGTTCTCAGCGAAAACACCCTTGTTCTTGGCTGTGCAAGAATGGGTGCCGGAGCACATGATCAACTGATCAAAGCAGGAACGATAAAAAATCTTCTCAATGTTAACTTCGGAAAAACACCGCACTGCATCGTGATTCCTGCAAAAGAATTGCATTTCAAGGAAGAGGAGATGATCGGGTTGTGGAGATAAAAGTTGTATTTTACCACAAGCTTTTTATAGTACATCTGTAATACCTTTGTATTACAATGACGATGGCAGTTGCTCAAGTGAGAGTACCCGAAGGATTGATGAAAGAAGTTGATAAACTTGTAGATAACGGTCTCTATACCAATAAATCAGATGTGATCAGAGACGCATTACGAAAGCTTATTCTTGACAAACAGATTGGGACGGTACCTCATACAGGAGATTCTGTTAAAGAAATAAGGGATCTGAGAAAGAGACTATCAAAAAAATTTAAGGGTGTTGAAGACCTCGAAGAAATAAATCGTTTAGGAGATTAAGTTTTCAGGTTTGTTAACCTCAATATACTTTTTTTGCTATTTTCATTAATAACTTATCCCTCATTACAAGAAAAAATCCCAATCTTTGACAGATTGCAATATATATGCAATCAAAGAAACTTAAGATAAAATTATGTTCTGATTCTAATTTTCTTGCATAATCATAGTCTTCAACTTTTGCTTTAACAAAAACGAACTTTGATTCGTCTTCCAAAAATTTCTTTTTTTCTTCGAACAGTCTTCTATCCTTCAAATTATATTTTAATTCTTTCAATACAAATCCTGAATATGCAATCTGATGCTCTGAAAATATAACTTGTTCAAGAAAATCTTTAGCAATTTTCCAATAGGGTACCCCTTTAGTTGGGTCTCCCTCTTTTTTGAAGAGATTTAACCAGATATTAGAGTCTATGTAATATGTTTTTTGTGGCATCGTCTCTTTTTGATAGAGGAACTCCCTCATTTAAATACCTCACGCGCATCTGTCCAGTGACCAGTGGTCGCACTTTTCACCGGAAGATTTCCGGATTGAACTGAGAAATGGTGAAAAAACCGGAAAGTTTACGGAAATCGAGATGTCCAGTGCCTATTACTGCAGAATCCTCCCCACCTCATCGCATTCCTGATATAAACGATCAGTAAATTTGTGATCTTCAGGATACTGTGCATTGTAATCTAAGCTCATTCTCCTGACTTGGGCAAGCTGGACCTGCGCTTCAGCTTTATCCTGAAGCTGTTTGACCTTTCCCATCTCGGCAAGCAAAATCAAACTGTCCCGTGCCTTGCACATCAGTTTGTGAATCTTATCTTTCTCGCCGTCAAGCGCAAAAAATGCCTTGCGTGCTTCTTCATAACTCTGCCGTGCACCGTCGAGATTCCCTGTTTCTTTGTGATCATACAAATCTGCAAGTCCGCGCATTAAATCCTTGAATGCCTGCTGTGATTTCAAATGGTCGCTGGTGCGGAGCATCCCCAATAGTTCATCAGAAACCTGATACATTTCTGCTTGCGGTGTTGTTCCATCCAATTGTTCTCGAAGATCCTGTATCTGGTGTTGAAGATGCAGTTTCTTTTCAATCAGCCTGCCGGGGAATTGTTCATAGACTTCAAGAATATCCTGATACAGCTTCTCTGCAAAAGCCTTATCTTCGGTGATGCTATTCTGGCAGTGCTCAATCAGGCTGCTGATGCGGAGCATAATCTTATTGACTTGCACATCCTGTTCAATCTCCTTGGTAAACATAACCTTTTGATAAATCTGTTGAAGGTGCCTCTGAAGATTCTGATATTTTTCTGTATCGAGCGTATTGGTTTGCGGAAGGTGGTCAAAGATATCTTTCATGTGCATATACATCCTTAACGCCTTGTCGGTCTCATTATTTTCTAATGCACGCTCTGCTTGATGAAGCAAACTCATCAGAAAGTGGCTTTTTTCATTATACTCCGCTACCGAGAGATTGTGCCGTGCTTTTTCCATCAATTGATAGATGCGAAGAAGCTTGTTTGCAACCAAATCACGGCCCGGCGTCTGTTCCATTTCGAGCAGAAGGGCTTTTGCATTCTTGTACAACTTTTCAATGTTTTTAATTTCATCAAAAGATTCAATGTTTTTCCCGGAAAGTGCGTGCAGTGCTTGGTCAACAAGATCCAGGATTTGCTGGTAGTGTTGAAAAAGAACAGCACGGGATGGGGGTACGTCAGGATGAATATCAGGAATTCCCTCAGTTTCAGACATCTCTTCACCTCTCTGCCCAGGATATCCTTCTTTGTTTATTTAAAGTTATTTAAGATTCCCCACCTAAAATCTTATATACTCCCACCCTTTTGGCCATTTCATGCACTACAACCTCGAACTCGACAAGGCGGTTGAAGCGATTCAACAGCACCACGCACAGATGGTTTGCATCCAGCTTCCAGACGGCTTAAAGCCGAAGGCAAAAGAAATCGTTGATGCATTGCAGGAAAAAACCCAGGCAAAAGTCATTATTTGGGCAGGGTCCTGTTTTGGAGCGTGCGACCTTCCTCTTGAAGTTGAACGTTTGGGTGTTGACCTCCTCATTGCATGGGGGCATACGGAGTGGGAGTATACACCGTTGATGAAATAGGTTCCGATGAATGTTTGTTTGCTCTTTGTTCTGAATCTTCACAAACTTTTAAAACTCGAACGCTTGTTTTCTCCGATATGCTCAAAAGAACCAAACGTATCATGAAATATGCAGCCATCATCTTTATTCTTCCCTTTGGCTTTATCCCTTCGNNCCCTTCAGCAGTCTATCTTCTTGCTGCCCTGCTCTTGAGAAAACAGCATCATGTGCACAGGCACACCAAGCATCTCAAAGCCAGGCATCACGCATGGAAATCTGCTGTCCAAGGCTTGCGGGTCTGGTAGGTTGGTGATCGCATGAATCTCTTCACTTTTTTTCTGATTTCACTGACTGTATACTCGGGACTCTTTTTTGGATCCTTGCTGAGTTATGTTGTCAAAGAAGAACTCCAGCCAGGAGAACAGTACTTTAAGCTGGGAAAACGCTTTGTGTATTTCGTCTTTGCCATCACCACGGTTTTAGTGGCAGGATTTCGGCCGTGGTGGGTTGCAGGAGCACTCTTTGTTGTGCTGGCCTTCGCATACATCAAATACATTGACTCGCGCTATCTTCAACTCTTCTTAGGGCTTATTTTATACTACTTTGTCGATCATCCCCTGCTCCCGCTTTTTGCATCGATGATTTTCATCTTCAATTTTCCCACTGCAACATTGATGATACACAAATCAATCAAAGAGCATTTAACTGACAAAAAGAAAGTAGTGCTGAGTATTCTGGTCAGCCACCTTTGGTTTTTTGTTGGCGTTGTATTCTATGCTGTTCGAATTTTACAATGATCTACAGCGAGAAGACCCACACCGTAATAAAGAAACCCAGTAGTATTCCCACGATCACTTGAGAAATCGTATGTCCAAACAGCACTTTTGCATGCTGTAACCGCACATTAAACTGCTGATGCAGAATCGTGATCAGGCGGTTAATTTTCATCGTATTTTCTCCTGTTGCATATCTCACACCGAGTGCGTCAATAATAACAATTACCGTAAGTACGATGGCAAGCACCAGCAGTGTTGAAACACCTTCAGTCCAGTACACTGCAGTTACTAATGCAGAAACTGCAGCAGCATGTGCTGATGGCATGCCTCCTGATGCAACCAGAAAGGAGAAAAGACCGCGGTTGTCTCGAGGATGAATGATCCACTTGATCAGCTGTGCGATGACGCCCGCAAAGAGCACACTCAAAAAAATCTTGTTTTTGAAGAGTTCAATAAACAGTTCCATCATACCACCTAGATCATTTTTTTAATGCGGATGTTTGAGATCATCAAGAGACCCATGATCCCATATGCAACGAGATACATGAATGACGGTGCTCCGAAGAGGTACAGTAAAGGAAAGACTAAGCCATTCGTCGTAATCGGAACACCTTCATACACCCCTTTCTTTGTGGCCTGTGAAATATTGAAGCGTGCAAGTCTGAGGATCCCGCAGCAGACAAAAAACGCCAGGAGGAGGAAGGCGAGTTTTGTTTTTTCTAAGGCAACAAATCCCAGCACAGCAGGAGCAACGCCAAATGAAACCGTGTCAGCGAGTGAATCCAGCTCTTTTCCAAATGCGTGCGTTGTTCCTGTCCAGCGCGCTATTTTTCCATCAAGATAATCAAACACTACTGCAGCAAAAAGGAGAAAGGGAGCAATCCCCGACTTTGCAGGATCTCCAGAAATGGCAAAAAAGATAGCAAAGAGTCCTGAGACTGCATTCAGGAGCGTGAAATAATCCGGAAGATGCAGGAGCTGGCTTATTTTCATGGTGTTGCGATGATCGTTTCTCCGTCAATGACGGTTTGTCCTTCTCGAACCCTTACCTTTAATTTCGCCGGAAGCATCAAGGTCACTTGGCTTCCCAGCTTAATCACTCCTAGGGTTTCGCCTTTTTTAAGCTTCTGTCCTTTTGCGGCAACGGTTTCTATTCTTCTGCAGAGAAAGCCTGCAATTTGGATGATTTTCATTTTTCCGTACTTGGTTTGAAGAAGGATCTCGGTGTGCTCATTTTCTAAGGCTGCTTGCAGATTTTCAGCTCCTGTAACTGCATTGAGAAATTTTCCAGGAGTATGTTTAATCGAAAGAATGGTTGCATCGCAGGGCGACCGCTGGAAATGTACATTCAAGGGATTCATGACAATGTTGATGAGTGTGCACGGTTTTCCAACATCCTGCGTCTGCGTTTTGATTTTCCCAAGCAAACCCTTTTCGATGGTGATATTTGTGATATTTTTTTTGCCCACTTTCACGACTTTACTGATTTTTCCGTTTGCCGGCGAGACGATCACACTCCCTTCAGGGGTATTTCGCTTCGGATTCCGCATGAAGATCCAGCTGTAATAGATCCAGCACAGGGCGAAGAGAATGACAAGGAGTTCGATGAGGATACGGGGCAGATTCATATATTTTCTTTAAGAGAACTCCTTTTTAAATCTTGATGCATCTTATTGTTCGATTTAATAACACAAACTATATAAAGCCCTCTCAGTTCAGTAATAACATGAATAAAACTTTTTTGAAATTCAAAAAAGGAAAACAACGAGCTTTAGTTCTTGCAGCAATTATTAAAGCAGGGTCTGAAAGAAAATTGTCTAAACTTCTCCAGATTCATAAAGCGCGAATTAACGATTTTAAATTTGAAAAGAGAAATTTATCATCAATTTACACTCATCGCTTACTCCTGTTCTTGGGACTAAAAAAAGAGGATATTCAAAGTGATATACTTGTGGAACTATCACCGAACTGGGGAAAAATAAAAGGTGGAAAAAGTGTTGTTAAATTGAAAAAGGAAAAAGGTACGTTTCATGACGAGATGCAGATGTTGAAGAAACTAAGTTCGTTAAGAATGAAAAAATGGCATGAAGAAATGAAACGAAAAAATCCTAAGCAGTACCATATTTGGCAATACGAACGTTTTAAGAAAATTGGTGGCGGTTATAAAGTGAAAACTGCTAATGGATTATTTGTTCGAAATGGACTAGAAAGGGAACTTGCTAACTTCCTCTCATCACTCAATCTTCAATTTCAATACGAACCTTATCTTAAAATTAATAATAAGGTGTATTTTCCCGATTTTATGATTAATAACTGTGTTATAGAGGCTACAGAATGGAGACATCCTTCCCAAGACAAAATAACCGCTTTAAAAACCAAGATTCATAACTACCAAGATGCCGGTTATTCTGCTTGTGTTTTTGTACCTCCGAAATACAGAAACTTTTATAAAGAAGTCGAGAACTGGTTGATTTCAACCCATGCTCAACTTACAGACTTTTTGAGCCTCCATAGCTCAGACGCATAAACTGATCATTCCAGTTTTGGCGGAGCAACAGGTAGAGCACGTGGCTGTTACCTCACTCTTTTGCAAAAAAGAGTGAGCAAGAAACCACGGGGTCACCGGTTCGAGTCCGGTTGGAGGCGCTTTTTTCTTTTTACTTCGCAGTTCGGGAGATTTCATGAAGTGAACATCTCCCCAGGTTCTTTGGATCAACCCTTTTGTAAAGGGTTGTTCTGATTCCGGTTGGAGGCATTTTTTTCTTTTTAAGAAACTACTTTAAGCAACAGGCGGAACAAGTCCTTTTCCTGCGGCAGCCATAAAGAATCCGATTCCCACAATCATCAGCAAAAGCATAAAGATTAAGAAAAGAATCAGTCCTGCAAAGAACATTAAAACCATAGTTCCAAATGCTCGGAGTTTGGTAACTTTTTCTGTTTCACTAAACCCGACAAGAAACACAATAAAATACCAGATCATGATGGGAATTCCGGTAATGAGGGTCACTATTTCAATACCCATTGCCATGTTGAAACTTGACATTGCGAATGCAACAGCCGATACAATCAACTGAATGAGACTCAGTGGAAGNNGAGGAAGAAGGCAAATGCAATGCCGAAAGGAATACCAACAGCAAAAAATGCTATAAAAAATGCCGGGGAGTTTTTGGGTGGTTGGAGTGCATATTGTAAGAAGACCGTTGCAGAAAGGCTGATGACCATGAGCAACAGGTAATACAGCACATTATGTTTGATTGCATCGCCAATCGTGTTGTGCAGGACTAATTGGACAAATCGTCTTGGTTCAACAGCAAGAAGCTTTAATCGCTGCCAAAGGTTCAGGTGCATCATACACGCTCTCGTGCTCTTTTTGTATATAAACTTACCCATCTCCTTATTTATTTTCAGTATGGAAAATATAATGACTGCATCGAACATGTGGGTGAGTGTCATTTCGTTGAAGTTGTGTCTTAAACAACCGAAAGATTAATATAGATATTAATACATATTCATATTAAAATAAATATGTATTTGTATTAAAATGAACAAAGACCATTATAAAAATGTGAAGGAAACAGGTCTCGATGAATTAGATAGCTTCCTCATTCTCATCGCGAGTTTGAATCAGGAGATTGAACTTTTTGCTCTTGGTGGTACTGCGATGATTCTTCATAACATAAAAAAAGCGACTAAAGATATTGATTTTATCACTACTTTAGATTATGAGTCCTTTAGGAAACTCATGGCTCGTATCGGCTTAAAAGAAGCTTCAAAATCAAGCGGTCTTTGCGGGCTCTGGTATCTGGACGATGTGCGAGTTGATGTATTTTTTGATGCGTTTATTTTAGGAATACCCCTGCCTGAAGATTGGAAAGCACTTTCAAAGAAAATCAAGACAGTGAATAAACTCAGTTTATACACCTTAAATTGGTATGATATTATTATCACTAAAACTGCGAGATCTGAACCAAGGGACATCGAAGATATACTCATGATCATCCAAAATCAACCTATTGATTTTCAGAAACTGAAAAAGAGATATTATAATCTTGCAGAAACATCGCTTATTGCCGCCTATGACCTCAAATTTAAAGTTTTGGAAAGGAGATGGGAGAAAAAATGACAAACGCAAAACTCATCAAAGCATTAGAGAAAAAAGGTTTTGAATTGAATTTTCCTAGTTATGACTCTAACGAAGACCTTATCATCAACATCCTAAGGGAAAGAGACGCTCGTATTGACGCAGCCATTCCTCTCTGTTTGAAAGAAGAATTTAATTATAAAGAAATACATCATAAACTAACAACAAACAAAATTGATGAATACCTGATTGATAAATTCAATGAATATATTCTTATAACGAGAGAAATATGTATGCTCGAAAGTCTCCCTCACGATCATCTTGACCGCATCATCAAAGAAGAAAAAATTAAAAAGAAATTCGATAAAAGAAATCTTCTTTATTTCCATGATATTTTTCAAGAATGTACAAAAAAACAAGAAAAACAAAAAGAAGAAAAATTAACAAAACAGATAGAGCTGAGAATCAAACTCAACATGAACACTGCTTTATCAACAATTTTTTCTCCTGGAAAAATAAGAATACTGGAAAAAATAGCAGATTATGAACCGCTTACCATGACTGAACTCCAATATTATTACAGTCGAATCAGGCCTTTGAATAGAGCTATTCTGCATCCCATCCTTCAGAATTATCTTCGCATTATAGAATCTGCAAAGAAGATCCTGCTTAAAAATCCTTAATCCTATTCTCTCGTAAAGTAAAACTAGGTATTTTGGATTTTATTCATTTTTTTAAATTCTTTCTTGAGCGTGAACGAGAGAGAATAACATGGAGTGTTATTCTCTTCAATTCTTTATTTGTTGATTTCACGCATTTCGCCCCCACCAAGGTCTTTACAGTTTTATCGCGCGCTAAAACTGTACACAAAAGCAAACCTGGGTGGGACTGACGTATCTTTAAGACTAATGGAGATACCCTTGTCCATTTTTTATTGGATTTTTTGTGGGGCTTATATCCGGGGTGTCATCAAGATACTGATAGACGTCTCTGAAAGAAGTTCCCCATAATTGCCGAGATGCAGCAGCGGTACATTCTATTCTTGCGATATGTCGTAATAATGCGGGTTTATTGACGAAACGCTCGAGATCAGAAGCAATAGTATCTGCAGTTCCTTCTTGTGTTTCAGCTTTTTTTTGGTAAACTCTTGTTCGGAGACATTGGACACGATAGCCCGCACAAATTTTTCTCACTTTTTGAGATGTAAAAACTTGACTATAGATCAATCTCTCGTTCTCATACAAGTCATCATAAGGTTGAGAGGGGAGTGTTTCCATCTCATCTCTCCTTAATGTTTCACATGCTCTTTCAAGAACAACATCTAATGCCGGATCCGGCAGGGCAATACGTCGATACATCTTCTCTTTTGCATGTTCAGCATCTGTCAAAATCGGGAAGGTTCTTTCGAGCTCTGCTCGAATTTTTGACGGTTCTTTTGACGGTCCTCTGTAAATTAATAAAGTTATTAATGATCCAATAAACATTTTTATCACCATTCAGTATTATTACTTATTAGTGATTAAAACAAGATATAACTATCTTTCTACTATCAAAGATAGTTAAACTATCTTTTTCGAAAGATTTAAATAAGAAAGTTGTCCTATCAGAAACGATGCGACGAAAACTGATATCCCAAGGAGGCAAAAGCCTTACGATTTATCTGCCTAAAAAATGGGCAACAGAACATAACCTTCAACCAGGCCAGGAAGTCGAGATCGCTCAGGAAGGCAATAAACTAGTAGTCTCGGTTGAGAAGGGGCAGCCTGAACAAAAAGTAGCCTCTTTCACCATTCCTGACAATAGGGAAGTGAGCATCCGTAGAACGCTTGTGAACGCGTATTATCGTGCCGGTTATGACAAGCTTATCGTCTCCTATGATTATAATGTAATAGATTTGATTCGTGTTGTGAAAGACAACATTATCGGCTTTGAGGTTTTCACGGAAAAGCCGGGCCTATACAAGATCGAAAGCGTTGCAGAACCCAGCTACGACAACTTTGAAAGTATTATTCACAAACTCTTCTTTCTGCTGTTCGATGTTCTTGAAAATCTTGAAGATGCATCGCTTGAAGAAAAAGTCTTCCGTGTCCAACGCTATGATAATTTCCTGAAACGATGCCTGACTAAACACATCTACACACCTGTGGAATCCTATTTTCTTTGGCAGTTTTTGTCCTGCCTGGCGGAGATAGCACGTGAATGCTACCACTATTATCAATCTCTTCAAAAGGAAAAACACAAACTTACTCCCACAGAAAAAGAATACCTGCAGGAAGTCAAACGTCGGCTCACGCTCATCCAAAAAGTATACTTGAGCAACGATATGGACCCTATTTTCAAGGTGCATACGATCCGCCAAGCAGAATTCTTCCAAAACACCAACAAAAAAATATTCCCCCTCAGTGCATATTTTATCACCTCCCTTGTGCGATTAACAGAACTCGCGACCAGTCCACTGTCGGGAATTATTGCACTTAGGAATGACAAGTCTACTCTCGTGTAAAGTAAAACTGATAGAACTGATTCCTTATTTTCGTTTCAGGATCAGTCAGGATAAACAAGGGTGCTTTTTCTTCTTCAATAATTTGCACATCAAACACATGGTTGTAGAGAGGAACATGGGTTGCGGGAACGTCAGTTTCTTGAGCGTTCCGTAATTGGACTGCGTCATCATACATGGCCTGGTATCGCACCGGAACCTTTACCATCTGATCTGCAGCTCTGCGTTCTTGTCCTTCTTCTTTCGTGATGATATCATTGACAAACTCCACCCTGAGATTTTGATGATTCAGCTGGAGGTTGGGTGTCAGTCCATTGATCGTTATTTCCTGCCCTGGGAATTTATCAAATGCAAAACATTCCTGTGGTGTATTTTTAGTGTAGCGTCTTGCATTGCCTTCCATTTCTCCAAAGCCAGGCAGGACTCCGGGTGTGAAGATTAGTTTTCCTGACGTTGCACCTAAGCGGTACAGCAGACATTCGGCTGCCTGCTCTTCGCAGAGCTTGATGTGCGTGTCTAAAGGTGTTGTTGATGTTTTTTTGAAGGGAGCGAAGTTATCTTCTTTCATAATCAAGAGAAATGCAACGATCATGACTGCAACGAAGCCGACGATCAAAAATATGCTGAGTTGTCCTTTTTTGGTTTTCATGTTCTCAACCAATCCAAAAGCGTTGTTTTTTCATCTAAGTGATCTTCCCATGCACTGCAGTGCTGGAAGGACCGGGTATAGGTTTGAATGTTTCTTTCTGCCTGCTCTTTACCTTTCTTACTTGCCATTTTGAAGACCTTTCCGTTATTATCTACTTGGAGAAGGGTATGCTGGCTGATGGTGATCGTTGGTTTGTTTTTTGTTTTGATTGCTTCAAATCGCTCGGGGTTGTCTGCTTCAAACCAAGCAAAGCGCTGGATGTCATTGTTTTTACAGACGTCTATGATGTTAAAGTCATCGTTGTGGAGGGTCGCGAGTTTTCCATTGGTATTGCAGGTATAGGTGAGATCAAGTGTTGTTTGGTCGATTTTGAGTTTATTATTTTGTTCTAATGATTCAATGATTGCAGTGGGTAATGCATCCTGGTACACACCCCAGTCTCCTTTGCCGAGCATGATGAATTCGTCTTGTCTTGCGAAGAACTGATAGTTTTTGATCAGCTCAGGAATGAGCCGGTGTGTTGGTTTGGTGATGAATACTTTATTAGTTTCATCTCCTGTGTTGAGGTAGAAGAAGCTTTTGGTTTCATCTCGTTTGTTTCTGCTTGAGAATCTTGATGTAGGTCCCAACTCTAATTCGTAGAATCCTTCAGTGTTGTCAATATGGGCGACGCTTGCGGTTTTTGCAATGAGTGTTTCTTGGAATTGATCATTTTCAAATTTGGTTGTGGTAAATTTAGTTTCCACCCGTGTTTCTTTTGTCAACTTGGTTATTTTTACCGTTGCTCCGTTCTCATCAGCAGTGCCTTGGATGTTTTGGTATTGGAAGGCGGTTCCTTTGTCGATGGTGAGGTCAACGGTTGAAAGCGTGATTTCTGCATTCACTCTATTATTTTTATTACAAACAATCTGCACCTCATTCAGT